>CAITEL010000137.1 GCA_903891375.1 uncultured Neisseriaceae bacterium | reverse complement strand
TTATTTAAATGGTAAGTAAAGTTGAAGCCATTAGAAATTTTGGACAAAAAATCTGGTTAGATAGTATTTCAAGAGAATTACTTAACTCTAATTCAATTTTAAAAATAATTAATGATGATGGAATTGCAGGAATCACCTCCAACCCCACAATATTTCATAAGGCAATTAGTAGTGATAAAAATTATCAACATGACTTAGAAAAACTTAAAAGTAGTAATCTTAGCTTAGAACAACGCTATGAAGCTCTAGTAATACCTGATATAAAAATGGCATGTGATTTGTTTATGCATGTTTATACCGAATCTAAGGGTGAAGATGGTTATGTGAGTTTTGAGGTGTCACCTCATCTTGCTCATGATACTGAGGGTACTATAGCAAATGCAAAACGCTTATGGATGGAAATTGATCGCCCTAATTTAATGATTAAAATACCCGCAACTAAAGCTGGATGCTCTGCCTTAACAGAATTAATTTATGCTGGAATTAATGTCAATATAACATTGTTGTTTTCTCTTGATCAGGTTGTCAATACTTGGCAAGCATATATTCATGGCCTACAAAAGAGATTTAAAGAAAAACTTCCACTAGAACATATCAAGGCTGTTGCAAGCTTTTTTTTATCACGCATAGATTCTGCAACTGACCCTAAACTTCCAATAGAACTTCAAGGGAAAACTGCAATTAATTTAGCCAAAACAGCCTATTTAATTTACCAAGAAATCTTCTCTAATGTAATTTTTATGCCACTTAAAAAAGCTGGAGCACATAGTCAATATCTTTTATGGGCAAGCACAGGGACTAAAAATCTCAATTATTCAGATGTAATGTATATTGAAGAATTAATTGGTATGGAAACTATAAATACCGTTCCTGACACTACTCTTAATGCATTTAGAGATCATGGGCAGGCCACTTCTCGCCTAACTAAAAATATTGAGAAAGCCCCTAAAATAATTGACCAAATCAAAAAACATATTGACATGCAACAACTCGGAAATCAATTACAAAATGATGGTTTGCAAGCATTTCAGGAATCATTTGATGATTTAATAGCATTAATGAAATAAAGAGTCACTTTTTAATATGAATAAATTTGTAACGTATTTAGCCCCTGCTAAATTAAATTTAGGGCTAAAAATCACTGGAAAAAGGAATGATGGCTACCATTTCCTTAAAACAGTGTTTTGTTTAATTGATCTTTATGATGAAGTAAATATCCAAATTACCGAAAATGGTAAAATTTCATTAGTTGAGCATAAGCAAGCATGGCCGTTTACCGATGATTTATCTTATCGTGCCGCTGTGTTACTACAAGAGTATAGCGGTGCTATTTATGGTGCAAATATTAAATTAAATAAAACGATTCCATCGGGTGCTGGATTAGGTGGCGGTAGCTCGAATGCGGCAACCGTATTACTAGTATTAAATAAACTATGGGGTCTTAATTTGGATAAAAACGAGTTAATTAGACTGGGGGCAACACTTGGAGCTGACGTGCCATTTTTTATTTATGGTGAAAATGCCTTAGCCACTGGAATTGGTGATATATTTAACCCAATTGACATCCCTGAACAATACTTTATTTTGGTTAAACCAAGTTTTCATATCCCAACTAAAAATATTTTTGCACATTTAAACATTGATTTTACCCATATTGATGAAATAAATATTACTGCTGAAAATTTAATTATGCATAAACAAAATGATTTGTTTAAGGTTGCAACAAAATTATATCCACAACTTCAAAATATTGTAAATGACTTGAGTGAGTACGGTACTCCAGCAATGACTGGGTCTGGGAGTGTAATCTATTTATCTTTTTTTGATAAAAATATTGCAAAAAAAGTTGCAAAAATTCTAGAGAGTAGTTATAATACCTACCTTGTGAAGCGATTAAAAGAGTCACCTTTGAGGTAGATTTAATTAATGTAAAATTGCGACATATAACACAATAAATTATAGGGGAGTCGCCAAGTGGTAAGGCATCGGATTTTGATTCCGACATTCGCAGGTTCGATCCCTGCTTCCCCTGCCAATATATTTAAAAAGCATATGGTTACAATTTATTCATGCGTGTTCATCCCCCATGTAATACCGTTTGAATAGATTGTGACCATATGCTTTTTTTATTTATATACTTATTAGATGAGGTTTAATAAAATGTTAGTTCGCAAAAATCTAATGATTTTCACTGGTAATGCCAATATTGATTTTGCTAATAAAGTGGCAAAATGTCTGGAAATAGAAGTGGGAAAAGCTTCCGTTACTAAATTTAGTGATGGTGAAACTGCAGTTGAAATTTTAGAAAACGTGCGCGGAGCAGATGTATTTATTCTACAACCCACATGCTACCCAACTAACGATAATCTAATGGAAATCCTCGTGTTAACCGACGCCCTAAAAAGAGCATCTGCTGGTAGAATAACCGCTGCCATACCTTATTTTGGTTATGCGAGGCAAGACCGTCGCCCACGCTCAGCAAGGGTGCCAATCTCAGCAAGGCTGGTTGCTAATATGCTAACATCTGCTGGTATTAATCGAGTACTAACTATAGATTTGCATGCCGATCAAATCCAAGGTTTCTTTGATATTCCTGTGGATAATATCTACGCGAGCCCTGTTCTTCTTAAAGATATAAAGAATAATAAATATAATGATAATTTAATAGTAGTGTCACCTGATACTGGGGGCGTAGCACGTGCACGTGCTTTTGCTAAAGCATTACGGGTTGACATGGCTATAATCGATAAACGTCGCCCTAAAGCTAACGAGGCCGAAGTAATGAACATCATTGGTGATGTTAGTGGAAAAAACTGTATAATTGTTGACGATATGATAGATACTGCTAAAACTTTATGTAAAGCCGCCGAAGCATTAAAGATAAGAGGTGCACTCAAAGTATTTGCATATGCAACGCATGCCGTGTTTTCTAATGAAGCAGTCGAACGTATTAATCAGTCAGATATAGATGAAGTTGTAGTTTCCGATACCGTACCATTAAGAAAACTGCAAGCAACAGGTAAAATTAGAATCGTGTCGATTTCTGCACTAGTCGCAGAAACAATACGTCGCATTAATAACGAGGAATCGATTAGCCTACTATTGAATGATTAGTAGCTTATAAAGTAAGACACTATCTCAAGAGAAATGCAGGCTCTCCAGCGGTTTCTGTAGAAATCTAATTTTAGGCATAAATCGCACTTCCTTGCAGGTCTAAAAACAGACGTTGAAATAATGAATCTAGATTAAATAAACCATAGCATCTTCTTTTTAGAACTTTAATTTTATTTTTTTCAGAATTGCTTTACCGCAGGACTCCCAGTAGTTGTAAATGCATTACTATATGTAAAAGATTTATACTCATTCATATTCAAGTTCCAAGTTTGTTGCCAAGCTTCGTGCCTACTCATTGTAGGCGGTGTCGCTTGGCGCCTCTTTGGATCTTGAATCTGTTCGAGTATATTATCCTGACTCCATCGCCGTGCTCACGCACGGATATGAAATCAGGATAGAACGGTAGTATTAGTTCTCTTTTTATACACAAGAATATCTCCTGGTTCACACTCCAGAACCTCACAAATTGCTTCTAAAGTTGAAAAGCGTATCGCTTTAGCTTTATCATTTTTTATAATTGATAAATTTCTGGCGGTGATTCCAACTTTTTCAGCTAAATCCTGTAATTTCATTTTACGTCGAGCTAACATAATATCTAATTCAATCATAATTGGCATAGCAAAACCTTATAACATAAATTCTTGATCATCATTAATTTTCTGAGCTAATTGCATTACCCTACCTATGATTATAAGTAAAATCGCAAAAAATATTGCAGTTAAATTACTAACTGTAAAGCTAATTCCAATAAAGCGTTGCCCAACTGGATTATTTAGTGATACGCATAAAGAAAAAAGAATATCACTTATCGGTTGTAAAAATACTGCACTTAATAAGTATATAACACCTAGAACACTATACGATTTTGCATTAGCATAATTAAAAACATCGCCCACCACATAGCTTTTGGTTAACTTATGCATGATTTTTATACCAATTAATAATGGCAACAAAATAACTACTGAACCAATTAACCCTAAAATACGACTTAATGGTATAAGATTATTTACAAAGTGCTCAAAATTTGCTTTGTCAATATATTTAGTTACTTCGTACATGCCAAAAAGAAATTCACCGACTTTAGTTGCTGGAAAAAGCCATGGCGTAATAATAATTAAGAGAAGTAAAACAAATAAAATATGGAGTATTAATCCTGTTATTTTACTCGTAGTAATCAGTTTGTTTTGTGTATTTAAATCCATAATTCACCTATAAAAAATTAATTAAGAGATGTATTATATCATATCCATGATGAAATACAATATTAATTTAATGATTATCGATAAAAATATAATGAAATTAGGTGAACACTTAATAACATACAGAATTAAAACCAAAGAATATTATTTTAACGTTGGTTTATTTCTAGATTTTCAATCTCATAAATTCTAGAGCCTAACCAACGTTTCATGAATAAATCTTCTATTTCGTATTCTCCATTATCGTTCTCAAAAATAACCCCCTGTTGCAATAATTTATTTAGCGCATTTTGTACTCTTCCTTGAGTAATTTCAACATTATATTTTTCAAAAATAAACTCGAAAAAACTATTTGAATAAAAATTTTGCTGATTATTCATAATACCTAGTAGTAATAATCGCTCTGAAGCAATAAAAGTCTTCC
>CAITEL010000136.1 GCA_903891375.1 uncultured Neisseriaceae bacterium | reverse complement strand
TTCTGATTTAACTGCGTCATCCACATTACTTTTAATATTGAGACAATCTTCCGACACATCCCCCTTATAACAATTAAGTACTTTATAGACAGGGCTACGATACACACCATATACTTGTGCATTTAGTCTATTAGCAGCATCTTTTAAATTACCTAAAGTTGGTGCATCAAGATAATCTGGAATTGCATTTAAGTAATGAGTCACAAATTGATAATCTACAACTGCTTTATCATAATCGTGTGTTAATGACCGCATTGCCTCAAGAACTTCTTTACTCGGATCTGGGGCACCTACTGCTATACCTAATGTTGAATAATCTGAATGAGCTGGATTATTATAGTATAGTCTATCAAATGCAATATTTCCGTCAGGGTTAGTTAATTGTTGCTCCATTGATTTTGCATAGGTTATAATTGCAGATGTCATATGATTACACGAGTCTTGGCTAGACCCACCAACACTACCACAATCAACAAATGGGTAATTACCAGTACTTTCTACTTGCCCAAAAATATTATTTAATTTTTCAGGCTGACCACCCATTTGAATGGCACTTATAGAAAAACCAACATTTACATTTGAATTATTAGCTGCTTGTTGTATGTCTCCTGCGATATTCGCCAACCCCACAGTCATATCCATTTTAGCTCTAAAACGTTCTTGATCTGCATGTGAGTGGAAAGACAAAGTATATCGAACAGCAAGTGTAGCTCCAGCATCCATCTGTTCAACATATGAATTACCACACATTTGTCTAAAACGTACTTGATCTTTATGCACTAGAGATGCTGCAGTTGGAGTTAATGCAGCGTCACCTTGATTCAGCGCTCCATTTTTAAATGACGCTTGCCCTGCATATTTATATAGATAAACCAGATTTGTCGTATAACCACTATCTTTTGAATCAGTAGCGAATTGTGCAGCCGCTGACACACTAAATCTATCGCCACCGTATTTTCCACTGACATCAACACCTAAATTATTTTGTAAATTAGCTAATCCTTGCTGTTGCTCAAAATTAATCATAGCGGTTGGATTAGCTATATACATATTCGATTCTATACTTGTAGCAGCTAAACATGACTGCCCTGACGTTGCTGTATTTGTTACAGTGTCATAACCAGACCCCATACGTACTGCAAATAGGCTATCACCTAATAGTGGTGTTGATACCTTTTGTGTCTTCGATTGTATGCTTGATGTCGTTGAACCTGTGGTTTGTGGTGAGCTACTATTACCATTACCAACACCATTATCACAACCAGTTAGCATTGCAACACTTAATACGCTGCCTAAGACCACCGTACATTTATTTAATGTTCGCATATATCAGTTCCCCTAAAAAAAATTATTTTACAAAACAAAAATTAACGTAAAATTCACACGAAAATAAATTACATTATCAAATCTAAGATTACCCTCCCTCAAAAACAATAGTTAAATTTGTGTTTAATGATTGTGCCATACCCATATAGAACTCATAAATTGCATTGGTACTTCGTTAAATACAGCATCAACAGGAAATGAACCAAAATATGAATAATTATCTATAGCATCAACTAAAAATGGATTATCTGACCTAACATTAAATGTATTTACTCCAGAATCTTTGTCTGTAAACACATAATGTAAATTACTGATTAATAAGCCGTCATTACTCGTGTGTGTTACTCGTAATCCAGCATCTGGATTTAAATTTGCCGATACTTGACCATCACAATTAACTAAATATAACCCAGAACTTTCTGATGTTACTGGTGATAGCCCACATTTTTTGGTTCGATCTTTTGTAACTGGTAGTTCTATTGTATATTGATTATTATTAATATACTTGGATATATCAGTACTGGTTGACAAGATTTTCTGACGACTATCAAAAGCTTTATCATGGATACTTAAACAACTAGTCGACACAAAACCGTTAAAACAATCGGCAAAATGTATTTGTGGATCACGATACATATTCATCAAATCTGTATAATCTTGCACATTTTTAGATAATTCTTGCAACATATCTACGGTATTTACATTTTTATTAATTAACATATTCTGATAATTTTTTAATAAAGTTAAACTACTCGCATCAGCGTAGTATTGCAAGGTTAATTGTTGCATAGCTGTCAATGTTTGTGGATTAATCTCAGTATGACCTGGATCAATACCTATGCTAGACCAATTCGAGACTACTGGATTAATTAAATTATAATCTGTAACACTACGTAATTCATCGGGAATTTTTTGTACATATGTCATTAATTGGCTAATTAGATTCACACAAGAATTATTATTAGAACCAGTACCGCAATCCAAAGTTGGATATCCATCAGCACCAACCTTACCTCCATTTTGGATAAAAATTTGATTTAACAATGTAGGGTCACCACCTAATTGTAGACCTGAAGCACTCAAACTATAGTGTATTCCACCAGGATTTGTCATAATTTTAGATAGAACACTATCTAACCCACCAATTTTATCAAACGAATCACTATACGCATTCTTTTCTATGTTTGAGTCAAATTTTAGGGTTAAATGAAATAATACACTAGACCCAGCATCTAATGATGCTACAAAACCATCACCACACATTCGACGAAAATCTGTTGGTGATGAATGCAGGAATGCTTGTGCATCTGGTGTTAGCACACTCTCACCTTGAATTAACGCATTGTCTTTAAACATAGCAGTACCCGCATATTGATATACATAATTAATATTTAAAGAGTAATTAGTATCCTGCGATGCATAACCATAGTTAAAGGCAATACTTGCACTAAATGGACCTGCATTTATTGTTTCAGAATAATCAACACCTAATGCGCGTTCAATTGTTTGTAGTGATTGCGACTGTGAGAAATCTAAATTAGCTTTTGGATTAACTATACGCCATTTAGTCGGATCGCCACCATCACGAAAGCATGTTGTAGTTGCGGTTGGATTAGACGACATCGTGTCATAAGTTCCACCAACAGAGTAGATACTGCTTGAACTTTGGGTATTCGCAAATAACTGGGTTTTATTTGTCGGGGCAGCAACTGTTGTTGGAGTGTTCGTTGCTCCTGTGTTATTATTACAAGCACATAGTAATGTTGACGCAACGGCAATAGCAAATAATTTTATTTGATTCATTTTATTTATCCATATATTGAGAGTTAGTTAATACGGCTACTGTACTGTGGTTTACTCCATTAGAGTTTCCTGTAGCAACAAAAAGTTTATTTTGATGTACTGCTAATACAGTGAGTTGATGTTTCACATATTCTGGCAGATTACCGACAAGCTCCCATGTGTTGCCTATTGTAGTTGCAGTATATATTTGATTATCGGTACCTACTAAATATACTCGATTGCCACTAACTACTAAATGAGTTAACTTAAACGATGTTTCACTTCTTACAAGATTGCCATCCTTGTCAGAATAAGTATGACGTCGATAATCAACGAGAGGTAAAACACCGTTTGGTAATGTGGCACCGTTTGCCAAAGGTACGAAATTCCCACCCGATACCTTATCTATATAATACACTTGATTTTGTGCTTCTACCGACATAACCACTAAACTTTCTGAGGTTGCGATTTCAAATTGCCCAGACTCATTCTGAGCATAAGAGTTGGTCGCATATGGCATCCATGTACCATCATCTTTTTGCATACGCATACTCCAACCACCGCCAGTAAAATAGTTACTTGCAACCAAATTATGCCCAATAAAATCAATTTGATTAAGCAGATTGCTCGAATTAGTTTCAGGAAATATGTCTTCTGATCTGCCAAATGGTTGCCATTCTAGACAATTAGTAAGTTGGCAATGATACGTGGAAATTATTGAATTAGTACCATCTATCCTACCACTATATTCTGCAAGGTAAAGAATAGAATTTTCAAATACAAATGCCAAAGACGCAAATGACATGTTGAAATTATCACCAATCTTTGACCACTGTGTATTCCCATCAGTACATTCTACATAAGATATATTATTTATACCATCGTAAATTAATGCACAAAGATTATTGTGTTCAATCGCCAAATTCAAAATTTGACCAGCCATAACACCTTCACCACCTGGGGTGAATGCCCCCCAATTACCCCCTCTGTATTCTGCGATATAATTTATATTACTTGATTCTGTGTAAGCATATTGACCTAGCACATAATAATTTTCATTTTCATCAAATACAATTTGGCTTGGTTCAAAGCTGAAATTATTATCTGACACCATCGGGGCATTTAGTGCCGCCCAATCATGCGTTGTTTGTAAATGAACCGTATGTGAACCATATGATTCAAATCTTAAGGTTATATCGGCAGATTCATTACCTATTTGTCCTCCTAACACATTTAAATCACAAGTATTGTTAGCTGAAGTGAGGCCAGTATAACAACCAATATAATGAAGAGCTGTAGGGTTGGTTGATGAAGAGCTCATCATTACTGGTTTTGTTACATTTTTACTATTAACTAATTTTACGGATACACGCTGTGTACCACCAAATGCTACTAAACTCTCAGCTGATACTTCGATATTACCAGCTTGATAAGTATTTACCGCAATATCGCCACTACCACTGTTGCCACCCGAACTACAGCCACCAGTAAAAACAAGCAAAGAAATTACCAAATAAAAAAATCTATTCATGTTGGCTACCTTTTTTGCTATTATCTTGTTGTACTATATTAAAATCATTCAAATCATAGCCACTTGAACGAATAAATGATAGATTATATTCTTCAGATTTATTTGATGAAATCGACATATTATCAACAGGTGCGGTAGAATTAAATGCACCACAATAAGAATAACCAGAGCCATTCCAAATTGGCTCTGAACATGGCAAATTGGAAACATTACTTAATTGAACATTAAAAACATGACTATTCGGATATTCATCCGTAATTAACTTATATGATGAGCTTACATCTAGTGGCGATGTTGTAGTAGCAATTTTATTAAGTGTTGGTTGTGGGATGGTAATAGTTGAAGGGAAATCTGCACGTCTCCAACCGCCACTACGTCCAAATTCGGTATGCATATTTAGGGAAATTTGACAATTTGCTCCATTACATGAAATACCATTTAAAGTAACATTATAGTTGGCCGAACCTGGGTCACTCCCACCTGTGCAACAATTACTACAACCACCAGATGCAATAGTAACCCCTCCTGTATTAAATGAATAGTTTTGCGTAACGCTATGAGTACCAAAATTACAATTAGCAAAAGAAATATAGGTATAAGTAACCGTAAAAGACAATAGACCCTGTGCCGTTAGATCTTTCCTTGCATTAATGGTATAGTTATACCACCCACCCATTTGGTCACCTGAAACTGCTTTAGAATCTGTACCAAGTTGTGTACCATCTGGATATTGGTCTAGATAACCAGATATATAAAACATATTTGGCCCATCAAATATTCGAGACCACAACGGATATGTAGTATCTTTAGGTAGGAGGATACCATTGGGTAATTTATTTAATGAAGTTATAGTGATGCCATGTGTGACATAGTTCACATTAACAGTTTTAAACGGTAATGTGGTTTTCACCACAGGGCTAACGTACGTATTTGGATCTGCAGGTGATTGTTGCAATGTAACGTATTGGTCTGGCAATGGTGTACCATTGATATAATTAGCGATTAAGTTAAATATTTTAGGGTAACCTGGATAAAACCTTTTAGCGTCAGTTGCTACATTTATAACATCTTTTTCAACTGAGTTAGTTGATGTACCATCAACTTTATATACCAAGATACATTTATCATCAGTTGACTCTAAGCGATTAACCTGATTTAATGTTGGATTAGCCACTAAAGAACATTCATTAAACCCAGCATAATAAACATCGGTACTTTCAGTAGATAACCTATGCATTAAAGTAAATTTTGGATTTTGTGGGGTTGATAGTGTAGTTAAGTTTACTGCTAATGGTTTAACATTTTGTAACATTAAAATTTGATATAAATTTTTATTACTTTGAACCTGACTTCCTGCAAAATATTCTGATTCAATTGGTAAAATAGCTCGGTATTCAGCCACTGAATTATCAATTTTTGTAATTGATGTAGTATATCTTAAGGAACTTAACTCTTCACCTTTTACATCAAATAAACCCATTAATATATTATAAAAAAGTACTGAAGTTACCTGAGGGTACTTCTCTTGATTATAGGTCTGCCGAAAATGAACGCTACAAGAATCACCTACTTTCGTAAATTTTGCACCTTTACAATTGATGTCTTGTAATTCAATTGCCTGTCCATACGTGGTGCTTGGAACTTTTATTTGAAACCAATCAATAGTTCTTGACTCAAATCCCTGTGGTGCACTTGTTACGTTTATGGTTAATAAATGCCAAGCAGTATCTTTAACTTGAGCGTAATCATCTGCTGTAGCTAATCTTCCATCTAATATCCAACTAAAAGTGGCTACATTGGAATCATTAACGCTATCCATTAATTTTAGATTTTGACTAGCATTAGTGCCATTAGCACCACCTACATCAGAATTACATGCAGATAAGCCAAATAATACGGCTATTATTAAAATGAAATTACAATTTTTAAAAAATTTAAGACGTGAACAAAAAAATGACACCATTAACGTATCCCTCCAATTAATTGACTAATTATTTATAACAAAATCCAGACTAACATAAACTTGTGCTGTTGATAATTATTTGATGTGCAAAGTGTTCCATAAGAAACCCCAATTTTAAGAATATGATATTGACTCAACCGTTAAGAATTCCGCACAATGAATTTTTTAACTGAGGATTAGAGTATATCACCAAATTTCGGCTTATGGTAAATATTTTTTGATTTTTTTAGGGCATCTAACAGCAAGCCTGCGATTCATCTGATTTTTAATTTTTGTTGAAAAAAGTTTGTGGAGCTCTCCTAAAATATTGCAATATATTTTTATTGGGTGTATAATATAGTATGTATAAAAAGGTGTGTATATGTTTGAGTGGGATAATAAGAAAAATAAGATAAATATTGAAAAGCATAGTATTGACTTCTCGTTAGCAATAGAGGTATTTCAAGATAAAAGCGCATACGAAGTAAATCGCATAGTTAATAATGAAATAAGAAGTAAATTTGTCGGTGCAATTGATGATGTGGTTTTATCAGTAATATATACAATACGAGATGATAAATATAGGATTATATCGGTAAGATGTGCTAGTAAAACTGAAAGGAGAATTTATTATGAAAACAAAAAATAGAGAAGAGCAATTAGCTTTTTTGAAAAATATGGAAGATAAAGACATTGATTTTAGTGATGATGTAGACATTACAACAACAGAATCTAAATTAGTACACCCCAATCATTTATTTTATAAATCGATAAAAAGTAAGGCTAATTTTACACTAGATAAGGATGTTATAGCGTGGCTTCGGAATCATAAAAATGCTAGTGGTTATTTAAATGAATTAGTGAAAAAAGAGATGTTAAAACACTAGGCCACTTATGTGTTTTATCAACTTCACCCATTCAAGTTTCATATACGACCACCTCTAACATAAACCAGACAATTTTTTATCATGATTATACCTTAGAAATCAATAACCCCGCCGCAGAGCAGCTGGGTATCTTGAGTGCAAAAACTTTTACAGAGCAAGAGGGTTGGATACCAGCCTTCGCTGGTATGACAGTGTCGCGGCAAGCCGCGGGGAATTTACCCTACGAGATTAAAAGAATTGAATTCAATATATATTTGACTAATTACTTCCTATTGAGGTAATATATCGTATTACAATATTAAAAGGTAATACTTTATTATGAAAAACGATACGACAATTTCTTTTAAAGTGTCAAAATGTATTGAACAAGAGTTATCACAATATGCACATGATCACTATATGTCTAAAAGTGATTTTATAAGAAATGCAATTATTGAAAAACTGCAAGATATTGAAGATAGTAACTTTATAAATAAAGTTATACAAAAAAAAGGTAAAACATATACACACGAGGAGGTTTTACGTGAGCTTGAGCTTTAAGGTTACTTATAATGAAGTAGCTCTACGGCAATTAAAAAAATTAGATAAACAAACATCAAAACGTTTAATGACATGGATAAGTGAGAGATTGATCGGTTGTAGTAATCCACGCTTATGGGGTAAGGCGTTACAAGGAAGTGCTTTAGGTGAAAACTGGTGTTACAGGGTAGGAGATTATAGAATTTTATGTAATATTCAAGATGAAAATATTTTAATTTTAATTGCGGGACTCGGTCATCGTAAAGAAGTATACAAAGAAAAATAGTCGAGAATTGTTTGAAATCCTAAGCATACTAATGATTTAATTCGCCCTCTCAGGAATCTTATGTGTTTTTGAAGTTTGCTTATTGGTGGGTGCAATTAAAACTCGTGGGTAATTGGTGATGCTGTCATACCTGCGAAAACAGGTATCAATTTTAAAATTTTTATCTGGATTCCTGCCTACGCAGGAATGACAATAACCCTCAATAAATATACGTTCCACGAGTTTTAATTGCACCCGCTTATTGGTGCTCACGGAAAAAATTTGATATTCTGTTTGTAGGTGTGGTACAATTATGGTTTACCACTATACATACCGTTACAAGAGGTTGGCATTTAAGCCTTTTGTATAATGCACGATATTTAGGAAAACAAAGTATGAAAACTTTTTCAGCAAAACCTTCTGACATTACTCATGAATGGTTCATTGTTGACGCTAAAGAAAAGACCCTTGGTCGTTTAGCATCTAAACTAGCTCACATTCTACGTGGCAAACATAAACCTATCTATACCCCACATATGGATACTGGTGATTTTGTTGTTGTTACTAACGTAGATAAATTAGTCGTTACTGGTAATAAAACTTTACAAAAGATTTATTATCGCCACACTGGTTACCCTGGTGGTATTTACTCACGCACTTTTGACCAAATGTTAAATAAGTGCCCAGAAAAAATCCTAATCCATGCGGTTAAGGGAATGTTGCCTAAAGGTCCTTTAGGTTATGCTATGATTAAAAAATTAAAAGTGTACGCAGGCGAGGCACACCCTCATTCTGCGCAACAACCAAAAACTCTAGATATTTAATAGGAACAAATATATGAATGGTAAATACTATTACGGTACAGGAAGACGCAAAAGCTCTGTGGCTCGCGTATTCTTAATTAAAGGTGATGGCAAAATCACTGTAAACAACATGAACTACGAAGAATACTTCTCTCGTGCAACCAACTGCATGATAGTTCGTCAACCATTAGAATTAACAGCACATTTATCAAATTTTGATATTAAAATAAACGTGCTTGGTGGTGGAGAATCAGGACAAGCTGGAGCAGCAAGACATGGAATTACTCGTGCGTTAATTGACTTTAACCCCGATCTAAAAGCTAGTCTATCTCAAGCAGGTTTTGTAACTCGTGATGCTCGTGAAGTTGAACGTAAGAAATGTGGTCTTAGAAAAGCACGTAGACGTAAACAATTCTCTAAACGTTAGTATACTCAAACAGGATTATACTCACACTATAACGTTTATTACTTTTCTAGAAATACCCCAACTGGGGTATTTTATTTTTTTAGGAATATATATGTATTATTTCGTAGAACGTTCAGTTGCCATAATTAAACCCAAAGAACCATTTTTAAACTGGGTTAACAACACCTTTAATGATATGCCACAACAATTAACTATTGAAAGTATACGTATTGATTGTAATTCATATTTAATTCCAGAAGTGAATGAAATTGAAGATGGTGTTAATTTCATTGATGAAAAATATGCAGATCTATTTGCGATGGAACTTGCTTCTTGGACTGAAGATGAAAATCTATGGCCGCAAGAATTTACCTTGAAAATGTTTTGGGATTGGTTTGATGTTGAAGTATTCCCCACTGCCATTGATTTAAGCGAAGGTTCTATCGATAGTGAAGATATTCAACCGCAAAAAACATCTGAGTCTACTATACATTAATTTATTTTAATGATAAAACTTAAATTACACAGTTCAACTTTAGCTACAATCTTAATTTTAGTGAGTATTGGTACTTTATTTATTATATACACCTATCTACCTCAATTAAAATCATTAATCCTTACTTTAATGATTTTAATAACTATTTTTTGGATATTGCGATTACTATTTATTCCACAATATACATTAAATATTTACCGCAAACCGCCACAAATTAATCTATGCTATAATGACAACGTTGAAGCAATTAAACTTACAAAACACATTGAAATAACTTTCATGCTGACTATACTCTATTTAAAATCAGAACAACGACGTTTTATAATTCCTATATTTATTGATAGCTCAACCATCAAAGACTACAAACAACTAAAAACATATTTACGTTGGGGATAATAATCAGATGACTACCTCACTCCCACAAATTTTAGAAAATATAATTAATAAATTACTACAAGAGCATGACTTTTCAAATAATTTGGAACTTACCAAACAAACAATCGGCAAATTTCATATAAACCCAAATTACCCAATTATTCTGATTGGTGGAACTAATGGAAAAGGCTCAACATGTGCTTATTTAACTAAAATCCTAGAACTATCTGGTTATAAAGTTGGCACCTATACCTCGCCTCATGTATTTAATTACAATGAACGAATTAGTATAAATAACACCCCAATTGATAATATAAAATTAACCGAATTACTCACACCACTTATTGAATACTCTAACTATTCTCTCGGGCTATTTAAAACTTTTACTCTAGCTGCGCACCAATACTTTATACAACAAAACATTGACGTAGCTGTCATTGAGGTTGGAATTGGTGGGACTAATGATGTAACAAATTTATTTGAACCAACAATTAGTGCAATTACTAGTATTGATTACGATCATTGCCACATACTTGGCAATACTTTAGAAGAAATAGGCCTTCAAAAAGCTGGGATTTTTCGTGAAAATAAATGGGCGATTTTTGGTGGTTTAAATATTCCGCAAAGTGTGGTAAGTTATGCACATAAAATAAATGCTAAACTCGAATATCTAAATAATGATTTTAGCGTAGTAAAAAATGACACAAGCTTTAATGTTTTAAGCAAAGACAATAATTTTTACACCCTACCATACCCCGCACTACGTGGAAAAGAACAAGTTTATAATGTCGCAACTGCCTTAACGATTCTAACAAAACTACGTCAAAAGTTCCCTGTAACCATTGGCACTATTAAAACAGCATTACTACAAACAACATTAGTAGGTAGATTCCAAGTTATCCCAGGAGTACCACAAATAATATTTGATGTTGCACATAATCCACAAGCAGTACAACACATGTTAGAAAATATGGTAAAATTACCCTTTGCTAAAAACAATATAGCTGTTTTTGGTATAGCATCAGATAAAGATGTAAATAAAGTGATTGACTTATGTAAAAAATCGTTCAATGTTTGGCATATAGCGAAATTAAACTCTAGTCGTGGTTTAGATAGTCATAAAATAAAAGACGTCTTAGTTGCACATGGAGTTGATTTGCAACATATTAATGAACACACATCTATTAATGATGCTATGACATCTGCTGTAGAGTCTGTAACTGATGCCGACAGAATTATATGTTTTGGCTCATTTTTGGCAGTAGAAGACGCTATAAAAAAATATTATTTAAAGGCAATATAATTAAATGCAACACAATTTTCAACACAAAAATAAAAGCCACTTAATCAAGGCAACCCAAGATGCCAAACGTAAATCACGTCACCGTTTAATGGGAAGTATTTTTCTTCTATTAGTTGCATTAGTTGTTTTATTAAACGTCACATCTAAAATTAAGCAAGTAAACGTCACTCCAGATAAAGTTGAAATCAAAAACACCCAAGTCGTTAAAGCCACTGAACATCCAAGCACATCAGCAACAACAAGTGATAATCAGGCATTAGTTTCCTCACAAGTTATATCTAACAATAACTCAATTTCAAATAAAGTGGTAGATAACTCTCAAAACAACAACGTACAAAAGAATAATAGTTCAGCAGATACCTCACAACATAACAATATTGTGAATAGTCCACAAACAATAAATAACAACAATACTCAAGAACAGCCACAAACTGACAATGGATATAAAGCCAGTGTAATATCAAAAAACAATGAAATAGATAACAAAAACACAACCAACAAAAATGTTTCTATTGACCATGACACGATAAAAAATACAGAAAATATTTCTCCAAATAAAGCTAATAATAATCCACCTAAATTCTCACCACGAGTAATTAGCGAAAAATCACAAGCACCATCGCCTGAAGATATTCTAAACGGAGTAGCGCATACGCAATCGCCAACAAAATTCTTTATTCAATTAACTGCATCAAATAATAAAACAAAATTACAGCAGATACAACAAACATTGAATCACAAAAATATTCATACTTTTATAGAGCCCGTACAAATGGCAAATGGTAGTACTATATATCGCTTAAGAATGGGACCATTTAATTCAAAAGATGAAGCTAATCAAAATTTAGCAAAAGTAAGCAACAATTAACAGATACGGTAGGCAGTTATGCAATTAATCAGCTCAAATTATGACTTAATGTTCTTTGGAATAATTATTGTCTCGGCAATCTTTGCCCTAATACGTGGCGGAATAGCTGAAGTATTATCTCTAAGCGTATGGTTTATTGCTTTATGGCTAATGCACAAATTTGGCGATTCTATCATTCATCTTATACCTAACGCCGTTACTAGCCAATTCTTACGCAGTGTTATTGTTTATGTTGTTATTTTTATTATCGTAGCGGTTTTTCTGGCAATTTTACGTAAAATTTTTGCAAATGTTATTAGTGCGCTCAATCTTGGCGGACTTAATCGTATCATTGGCTTTATCTTTGGAATCGTTCGTGGTGTGTTTATTTGTGCTATAATAGTCATTCTAATTGAAATGCTTAATTTAGACACTTCTCATAACTGGAAAAACTCAAAAGCATATCCAATTATTTACCCTACAGTAAACCTTATTTTACACGCTATCCCAGAGAGTATTAAAAATCTTCCTGCTCCAGCTAAACTTTTTTAAGAGAATATAAATATATGTGCGGAATCATCGGAATCGCCTCCAGCAACCCTATTAACCACGTGTTAATAAGTGCCTTAAAAGGCTTACAACATCGTGGTCAACAAGCCGCAGGGGTTGCCACTATGGATGGTAACTTGATGCATTTAAAAAAAGAATTGGGCCTCGTTAAAGAGGTGATTTCTGAATTTGACCTAACCTATCTACGTGGAAATATTGGAATTGGACACGTACGCTACCCTACTGCAGGTGAGGCTAATGACCCAGAACAAGCACACCCGTTTTATGTAAATTCTCCATTTGGCATGATGGTTGCACATAATGGTAATTTAAATAACTCCGCACTTCTTCGCAATGATGTGTTAAAGAAAAATCATCGGCATGTACGCACTCGCTCTGACTCAGAGATTTTAACAAATGTTTTTGCTTTTGAATTGGAACAACTAACTACAAATCAAGAGTTAAACAACGACAAAATATTTGCTGCAATTACTAATCTTCACTCAAGAATAACTGGAGCATATGCCGTTGTTAGCTTAATTGCCGATTACGCTCTAGTTGGTTTCAGAGATCCATTTGGAATACGCCCTTTAATTTTAGGGAAAAAAGTCGAAGCTAATGGTACGATTACCTACCTCTTATCTTCTGAAAGTTGTGCGATTGAGATTAATGGTTTTGAAATTATTCGTGATATAAAACCAGGTGAAGGGGTTATTGTTACCAAAGATGGTAAACTCGAGACAAGAATGTGTCACGCCAACCCACAATTACATATTTGTATTTTTGAATATGTATACCTAGCTCGCCCTGATTCTATAATTGAAAACGTTACAGTGCAATTAGCACGGCGCAATATGGGTAAATATTTAGCAGAACAAATTCGTAATCTTAATTTAGAGATTGATGTAGTTATCCCTGTACCTGATACATCACGCACTATAGCAGTTGAAGTTGCAGATACACTAAAAAAACCATATCGTGAAGGGTTTGTAAAAAATCATTTTACTGGTCGCACTTTTATGTTATCTAGTCAGGAAGAACGTAAAATTGCCGTTAGAAATAAACTGAACCCTGTTGCTGTAGAATTTAGAGACAAAAATGTTCTTCTAGTTGATGATTCTATCGTAAGAGGCACCACATCTAAAGAAATTATAAATATTATTCGCAGTTGTGGAGCTAAAAATGTTTATATAGCCTCAGCTGCTCCACAAGTTAGATTCCCTAATGTCTACGGTATTGACATGCCAACACATAATGAATTAATTGCATACAACCGAAGTGATGAAGAGATTTGTCAGGTAATTGGCGCTGATAAAGTAATATTTCAAACACTGGATAACTTAAAGAAATCTATAACAGATATTAATCCTGAACTATCAAACTTTGATGCTTCATGTTTTGATGGCAAATATATAACAGGTAATATAGATGACAAATATTTAAACTCATTATTAAAAGTTGACTGGAATTAAAAAATTCATAAATGAATAATTCAATAATTTTATTTGGTGGTACATTTAATCCACTACATAATGGACATATGATTATTGCAATCAAATTGTATAGTCTATTTCAGCATCCAATAACATTCTTACCTACAGGAATCCCGCCGTATAAAGCTGCACCATTAACCACAGCCACAGACCGTTTAAATATGCTGAATCTTGCACTTGAACATGATAACCGCTTTTTAATAAATACTAGCGAAATTGATAAAGATGAGTTCTGTTACACCTATAACACATTGAGCATAATCAGAAATGAAGTTGGTCACGCCACACCTGTTTTTTTTATTATAGGTAGTGATTCGCTTGTGAGTTTAGACACATGGGATAACTGGAAATTATTACTTGAATTAACCAATTTTATCGTAATCAAACGCCAAAATTATAATGAAAGCCTGATGGCTAACGAATTAATAACCGAATTTACAAAACGCAAAACTAATGATTTAACAAATTTTAAAGCGAGTAATCACGGGCAATTTTTTGTGGTTGACTTTGAACCGATTGATATTTCATCAACTCAAATTAGAAATATGGTCACAGAACATCAGTCTATTGAAAATTTAGTCCCGTCCAAAATCGCTACGTATATTAATAATCAACAATTATACGCAAGACATCAAGGAAATAAATAAAATTGAACGCACAATATCTCAACGTGACTTACTTACTCATTTGTTGATAAAATAACTGCCCCTCTTTAACCCATTCAATTATCGGGTATAAGCACATAGTTAAATCATGAATAGTGGGGAGCTCATTATTAATTACACTGTTTGCGACTAAGATCATAGCTGTAACCCCAGCTTCCCAAGGATTAAATAATACTGTCGGGTGAAGTTGATTATCTATTAATAATTTCGACAATAATGCTTGGCTACATAAACGTCCATTTCCATTTATAAAAAAATGTGAACATTCAACTTGAAACGTAAATAATATAATTGCTGCAATTTTCTCTTCTGTAGTTCCTGCCTCAGCAATGTTCTTTTTATATAAATTTAAATAATTATTAAAGGTCGTAACTATCTCTTCTTTACACACATAGGATACGACAACCTTAATTGCATCATTTTTGTTGCTATAATTTAAATAA
>CAITEL010000135.1 GCA_903891375.1 uncultured Neisseriaceae bacterium | reverse complement strand
GCAACTTTAATAAAGTTTCTAACCGTATCCTATCTTCGAGCTTTAATCTTCTCATAATAATCTCACAAAATAATCTGTCATTTTAACATTTTATTTTGCAGTTCGTGTCTGAATTCGGGGGGTGTGATTAAAACTCTTGGTTTTTGATTTTTCCCCAATAATCACCCCACTCATTATTAACTCTATTTGTTCTCAATGCTAACATTTTATCTGCACTTTCCTTCAACCACCAAGCTCCTGATATTTTCAGTCGTGATTGAATTACATGCCGATGTCCGCCTTCTACTTTACCAGAACCAGTTGGTAGCTCTGATTCAATTGCGGCTTTATAATTAAATTGTTCCGGTCTATTTATCATGTAACGATAACAATCTTTTGCAGCATTATCATCCTCTGCATCCTTATAGCCTTCAAAATAGTGCAATACTTTTTGATACTCATTATTTTTGAGAAGCTTTATTTGTTTAGTTATCAATCGTTTTTGCTGTTTCTCATCTGTAGTTATCACTTTGTTGGCTGCTGATAAATATTCCGACATATGAAATAAGTCTATTAGATAATTTACCTGTGTAATGTCGCCAAACTTAGTTTCCAATTGCTTAACTATCCATTGAGCACCATCACCAACCGCATGAATACTAGTATCAGTACCAAGCCCAGATTTTTCTGCAGTTTGACGTAAATATTTACCTGTTAAATTTACATCTCCCATAGTAGCTGCAAATCTTGGAGTAATATCTCCATCTTTATACGACAAACACAGTCGAGCTTCTTTATATACAAGCTTCTTCTTTTTACGCTTATCTTTTGCAGACGCTTTAATTTCAACAATTGGCAACATGCAACCATCAGTTTCAGTAATAATTTGTTTAACTCCCAGTTTAAGCTTTTCTCGATGTCTTGGGCTATATACATCTTTTATTGCATTTAACTCCTTAAGCGTTGCATCTAGCATGTTAGTTGCATGATTTAATGCAATCTTTCTAATTCCACTAATAGGTATATCAATTCCATAATGTTCTTTAGTTTTCTTTACTGCATTTCCAAATGAACCATCAGAAGCAAAATCAGTGGTAATCCTTTGTAATGGCTCCGAATAACAATGATTGTATACCCCACTTGATAATTCAAATGCTGCAAGTGTTTTAGTCGGTTTTACACCTCTCAAAATAAATACAGTTTCTTGAAGTTCAATTGTTCCATAGCTGGAATACCAAATTACTTTTTTTTTGAGTGAGGCAAAACATCTGGTAAACTAGTCTTTATATTCTTATTTGCTCTAGCTACCTGTCTTTTACTCCAATCTTGGAGTAATTCTTTACCCAATGGGCGTAACTCATATGTTACTGCATACTCAGCCATATTAGCATTTCGTATCTCATCAGAACCTTCACCATCAACAATCTTCAATAATCTTTTCATGCGCTCCAATAATTCTGGATGCTTTTCTAATTGTGCTAAAAATTCTTTATTGCTTTGCGACATTCTATTACTCCTCATTTATTACTAGGGAATAATAATATCCTAAAATTAAACTCTATGCTTATATTTTTTACTTTCCTTATGGGGTGCGACGTTTAAATAATGTCAGCAATGGATGGAAATGTGTTAAACTTCACCCTATTCTAATTGCTGATTATTTATGAGGGTTAACCAATGGCGACTATTATTCAAAAATCTGAAACTGAAATTATGAT
>CAITEL010000134.1 GCA_903891375.1 uncultured Neisseriaceae bacterium | reverse complement strand
CTCGTTCTATTAAAATTTCTATTGAACATTCTTCTAAGATTGAAAATTGAAAATTTTCTTGTCCATATTTCTTCCAAGACCTTTGTAAATAAATATTAGGGTGTATATTGTTTTTTAGACAACTTTTATGTTGAACCCATCTTCTATTTATATCAATGCTTGAACCGATATAAATTTTATTATTTATGATATTTTTAATTTGATAAATTCCACATTTCTTAATCATAATATTCCCTTAAATTAACCTACAAATATATTTGTTGGATAATATTTTAAAACTTCTGCTGAATTTTTTGTTTTTTCCATCTCTTGTTCCGCAAGTTTATTATATGTTAGTTCATCTAATATTTTTACTAATTCTTCACGAAGTTGTTGTTTCTCTTCTTTTGCTTCAGCTGCCAGAACTGAGCTGTTCAAAGTTAAAGTAATTCCAGGTGCTGGTACAGATCCTCCGAACTTACCTCTGACCTGACTTAATGTTTCCTTACATAAAGCAAGACAATATCTTCTTATGAAGTGTTTTCCCATAGAATTTATATTCTGGAATGGGATATTTTCAAAAGGCAATCCGTTAAAATTATTGATACCATTGATTCCATTAGATCCACTGACATTATCTATCCAATTATCCGAAAGCACAGAAAACCGAAACCACATATTATGTCCTATACGCGAGTTAGTTGTTCTAGGTACTGGATATAATCTTAAATTATTATCAATTATTTCATATGAGAATTGTGAAATTCTCATGTTAATGGAATCTTCATATGCCATAATTTGTAATTTTGTTTGAAACGTTGGAATAACTTCAAATGTTGAACCATTTGCAAACATTGAATAATTTGTTAATCCACCTAACGCTCCCATTCCACCTAAATATCCAAAGAACCCCCAAATAACATTTGGTGATTCATAATATACTTTATTTATTAATATTCTTTTTCCCAATAATTGTGGAAATTGTACATCAACAATTGATTGAAGATCATAATCTTGGACGCTTTGTGTTAAAGCAATTGAGGCTGAATATGATGGAACATCTCCACCAAGACCACTTAATACAGCAAAACCATTTGATATTTTTCTTGCCATTTGAGGAATAAATCTTGGATATTTTAAGGCAATATTTTGACCATATACAGTTGAACCAGTTAATATTGTTCCTTCGTTATCAAAACTTCCTGTCGTATTTCCAAGTAATGAGGATAAGGAATTCTTTGCTTGATGAATATTAACAATATATGAATATTCAAGGCAAGCTTCTTGATATGCCGCAAAAACATTTTGATTTGTTATTTCAATATCAAGAACATCACCGCCAAGTCTTTTATAAACAAATGCTACTTGTTCAGCTGCACCTGATAAAAAATATTGATCCGAGACATATATCGTATATGGATATGCAGAGGCTTGGTTAGCCTCTAGCGATGTTGCAGAGGCTGATAACCTTACTGTTGTCGTAGTTGATACTGGTGTTAAAATTGGTAGAGCCATTTATGTATATTCTCCGTATTGGTAAATAGTTCATAAATGTGAAATTAAAATTAAACATCAATAACTTTATTTTGTTTAATTATTTTTTTGTTATAAGTTTCTATTTTTTTAACAACCCCTCGCATGGTTGAGATAACTTCTTGGAATGAATCAAATTCTTTATGAAATTCTATGATCTTACT
>CAITEL010000133.1 GCA_903891375.1 uncultured Neisseriaceae bacterium | reverse complement strand
TTTTAATAACTTCTTAGCCATGTCACAGTAAGGGCAGGTTTCCTTTGAATATATAGTAACTTGTTGCATAATAGATCCTTTAAATGTGTTATAATCTGGTATTATACACCACTTTGGTATATTTACGTTAAAGAACTATAAAGGATATAGCATGATATATAGCATGACTGGATTTGCAACAAAAATTTTACAACTCTCATCAATAACACTACAATTAGAAATACGCTCAGTCAACCACCGATTTTTTGATTTAATCATAAAAACCCCTGACGAATTTAAGCCACTTGAATCAAACATTAGGGATAAAATAGTTAGTTTAATCTCACGAGGTAAAGTTGATTTAAGAATAACAATCAAAGAAAATGAACATGCTAACCTAAACCTAAAACTTAATCAGGATATTCTACATAACTATATCACAATGTATAAACAAATAAAAAATGAAATACCTACATTAAATGACAGTAGTGTTACTGATATTATAAATTTACCTGGAGTTGTCTCTCATGACAGTATCAGATTAAACGAAATAAATACAATTTTACTCAATGAGGTCGATTTATTAGGAAAAGAACTTTTGGTGAGCATGGAGACCGAGGGGCGTAATCTTGCTGAAATATTAATTAATAAAATAAATCAAATTGATAACATTGTTACCAACTCATTAAATATTTTACCTGAAATTTATGCAAACCATAAAAGCAAACTCAAACAAAAATTATGCGAAGCATTTGAAGAGTCTATGGTAAATGAACAGCGTTTTGCACAAGAATTTGCCTATTTTTGTCAAAAATCTGATGTTGACGAAGAGTTATCCAGACTGAAATCACACACTACACAATTTCTGCAGTTACTTCAAAATGGCGGAGCTGTTGGTAAAAAAATTGATTTCTTAACCCAAGAAATGCTAAGAGAAGCCAACACATTCGGTGCCAAATCAATTTCTATTTTATTAACACAAAATGCGGTAAATCTTAAAGTTCTAATTGAACAAATAAAAGAACAACTGCAAAACATAGCGTAACTACAAACATGTGTTTGGTTTATACCAAAAAAAAAGACTCCGAAGAGTCTTTTTTTAAAATAACTATGATTAATTAGTTATAACTTGGTCTGCTTTCTTTAGCTTTTTGTCTGTTTACGACAATATCACGACCAAATTGATTGCTACCATTCAATTTAAGAATTGCTTGGTCAGCTTCATCTTTATTTGACATTTCAACAAAGCCAAAACCTTTACTACGACCATCACGATCAAGAATAACTTTAGCAGATACAACACTTCCAACTGAACTAAATATTTCAGTCAACTCAGCGTCTCTAATTTTAAAACTAAGAGATGCAACAAATAATTTATTATCCATTTAATTTAAACTTTCTTTATAAGATAATACATATAAATATTGCCATTTAATAACTTTACACACTTAAAGTTTTATACCAATAACTTGGTAAGTTGTTTGATACATAATAATCTATAAAATTTTAAAATTTCATAGCGATTATCCCTCAATCATCGCTTCACTGTGACGTACTTAACTGACAAGATTCCCTTGGAACATAATATTAACATCAAAAATTTTAACTTTTAGTCTTTTACTACAAATATAAAAACTAAAATTTTGATAATTCCATGGTGTATTATAACACCACACCTCATAAAACACAAGTAAATATTTCATTTATTTGTAGTGCAGTGCAAAATAAAGAACCACCCATCGTTTCATATCAACTGAATTAGCAATTATATACCATACGAAAATAATTAATTTATTTTAAATT
>CAITEL010000132.1 GCA_903891375.1 uncultured Neisseriaceae bacterium | reverse complement strand
TCTTTTAACCAAAATTCTTCTGGAGTAGCAAACCCAAGTTTGCTCATACGATTTTTAATTTTAGCTGGTAATATACCTGTCAAACCATCACGTAATACTTTTTTGGTTATGCCATGTTCAATTTTATAATTCGTTGGCATACTATAAATTAACTCAACCACATTATAATCGATAAATGGAACTCTTGATTCAATTGAATGCGCCATCGAATTGCGGTCTTCAAAATGTAACAACATAGATAAATTACTATACATTAATTGTGAATAGGATGCCTTTTTTATATTATATCTGGATAATCCACAAGCCATATAAGGATTTGTTTCACTAAGTTGTAATTCATTAAAATTATAACAATTTGCCGTATGTATAATTTTCTTTTTAAAAAATAATCTTAGTATCATTTTTTTTATAAATTTTGGCACCATTCGTTTAACTATATTAATAAATTTATTAATATAGTTAAATCCATATAGTTTTTTAAATAACATCACTTCCTTAAAAAACTTAAATACATGTCCTGAAAATAAAAGTTCATTTAAATAAGTTGCAAAGTATAATCCTTGATATCCACACAATTGTTCATCTGCACCCTGACCATCTAACATCACTTTTATATTATTTTTACCAGCTAATTCAAAAACACTCCATTGTGCAAATATACTGGTAGAGCCAAATGGCTCATCTTGATGCCATGTTAATTTGTCATTTATCTTAAATAATTCATCTAATTCTGGATAACAATAATGTGCCTTTGCTTTTGTTTGATTTACAACTTCTTCAATATATTCCCGTTCATCAAATTCTTTATGATGGCTACAAGCAGAAAAAGTTGAAAGCATTTCTTCTTTATTTTTTTCTAACAATAATCTATGCATAACGCTAACTATAGCCGATGAATCTAGCCCACCAGATAAACACGAACCAATTTCAACATCTGCTCTTAATCGCAGATTTACCGCATCAGTGAAAACTTTCTTAAATTCATTGCACGCTTGTTCATAACTACCATTATAGTCAGACTTTGGTAAATCATACCATCTAACTTTCTTTAAATCAGTATCTTTTAATATATCCAATTTGTCTAGTTCAATAATACTATATTCACCACCTCGTAATTGAAAAACTTCAGAAAACATAGTTTCA
This sequence comes from uncultured Neisseriaceae bacterium, assembly GCA_903891375.1. Classification (GTDB taxonomy): domain Bacteria; phylum Pseudomonadota; class Gammaproteobacteria; order Burkholderiales; family UBA11063; genus Aquella. Next base: position 802 of record CAITEL010000132.1, on the reverse strand, counting down.
TGGGTATGATCGGTTAAACCATAAACTAGAAAGTCATAACCACGTTGATGATTTAATTTTGCTTCCCAATCTGGTAATGTCGTAAATTGCTTTATTTCTGAAGCAAAATATAATCCGTTCTTATTTTTATAATAATATAATGGCTTTACCCCAAAACGATCTCTCGCCACAAATATTTTATTTTGTATCTTGTCATAAATAATAAACGCAAACATCCCATTAAACTTGGCTAAACAATCTGTTCCCCATTCTTTATAGGCCGTCAATATCACTTCCGTATCACTATGTGATATAAAACTATAACCTAAATCTTCTAACTCTACTCGCAATTCAATATGATTATAAACTTCTCCATTATAACTTATCCAATAATTACCATTATCAATTGCTAACGGTTGATGCCCTAATGTAGACAAATCCACTATAGAAAGCCGTCTATGTCCTAAACCTAATTTGATAATGCTTGACTCTTGTTTATCAAGACTTTCTTTTGGTGTATATAATAAATCAGAATTTCCTATTTTACTATCTGGGCCAAATAAGGTTAATTCTTTATTATCTTCAGATAATATACAATAAAAACCTTCATCATCTGGACCACGATGCCTTATTATGTCAGTCATCAATACCAAATCTTTTAATCTAGTTTCGCCACTTAATGATAATATTCCACTTATCCCACACATAATTAATTATGTAACCTTAACATTATATTCCTTCACCCAAGTACCTAAACTAATAATCCGCCATATCCATACATTAAATGGTCGCTTTCCTGTAAAAATTTCGTCAAAAATTAATA
>CAITEL010000131.1 GCA_903891375.1 uncultured Neisseriaceae bacterium | reverse complement strand
TTTTAATAATTAATTATATTCGAAGTATTTGAATCTTGGAGGTGAAGTATGTTAAATATTGGTTTAGTTGGTGCAAATGGTAAGATGGGTAGAACGATTGTAAATCGAATCAAAAATAACCCAGACAAATATAATTTAAAATGTGCGATAGTAACGGACATGCATACTATTGACAATGTAGTCAAAGATGTTGCTCAGGTATGCTCAGAAGATTTAAACATGTTAGATGGCGTGGATGTTGTTATAGATTTTTCTTCTGCTAAAAGTAGTTTGGTTTTATTGCCTGTTTGTATAGAAAATAAATTACCAATTATTATTGGTACTACTGGGTTCAGTGAATCAGAACGTGATTTTATGCAGGTTTGTTCTGGCGATACTCCAATATTATATGCACCAAATACTAGTTTGTCAGTAAATGTACTGTATAAGGTGATTGAAATGGTTTCAAACAGATTGCGTGGATTTGATGTGGAAATTACCGAAGCACACCATAGGTATAAAAAAGATGCGCCATCTGGTACAGCGCTTAAGCTTGGGGGAATTATTGCAAAAGAACGAGAGCTATCATTTAATGATTTTGCTCGATTTGATAGGCACGAATTAAATGAAGTGCGCAAAATAGATGAAATTGGTTATTCAGTTATTCGTGGTGGTGATATTGTAGGAATGCACGATGTACAATTTATCAATGATGGTGAAATATTATCACTTAAAAGTCAAATAACTAATCGAGATTGCTTTGCCTATGGTGCACTTTTAGCTGCTGAATTTTTACATGGTAAACCAGTGGGGTTATATAATATGTGGGATGTGTTAGGATTATGAAAAACGCTAAACAATTAAATTTTGATACAGTTATTATTGGTAGTGGTTTAGCTGGACTTGCTAATGCTTTATTGTTAGCAGAACGTGGTCAAAAAGTAGCTGTTGTTACTAAAAAAACTTTAGCCGAGTGTAATTCATATTATGCACAAGGTGGAATCGCAGCTGTTATTGATAAAGAAGATTCGGTTGAGGACCATTTGTCAGATACGCTTATAGCTGGATGTGGTTTGTGTGATGAAAATGCTGTGCGATATATAATAGAGCATGCACCAATAGCGATTGAATGGTTAGTTTCGATGGGGGTGAAATTTACTGAAAATATTGAGAGTTCTACGGGGTTTCATTTAACTAGAGAGGGTGGGCATAGTTTTCGGCGAATCTTACATGTGGCTGATGCCACAGGCGCTGCTATTATTACAAAATTAATCCAAAAAACTTTATCTCATCCAAACATTGTAGTATTAGAGAATCATGTGGCTATTGATCTGATCTTGGGTGATAAAATTGGAGGTGAATCAAATAAATGCTATGGTGTATATGTTTTTGATGTAAATTTAAATAAAGTCATTACAATTTCGGCGGGTAATACAATTTTGGCAACAGGTGGTGCTGGTAAAGTATATTTATATACAACTAATCCAGACATTGCAACAGGAGATGGTATAGCCATGGCATATCGTGCTGGATGTAATGTGGCAAATATGGAATTTATTCAATTTCATCCAACGTGCTTATTTCACCCTAATGCAAAATCTTTTTTAATTTCTGAAGCCGTGCGTGGTGAGGGTGGGATTTTAAAATTACCTAACGGGTATAGGTTCATGCAAGACCATGATGAACGTCTTGAATTAGCGCCTAGAGATGTTGTAGCACGAGCCATTGATTATGAAATGAAAAAACATGGTTTAGATTGTGTATATTTAGATATCTCATATAAATCACAACAATTTATTGAGGAACACTTTCCGAATATTTATCAAAAATGTAAAAGTTTAGGAATAGACATTGCGCATGAGCCAATACCTGTAGTACCAGCAGCTCATTATACTTGTGGTGGGGTTGAAACTGACCTATCAGGTAGGACAAATATTCTGAATCTATATGCAAGTGGAGAATGTGCACATACAGGCTTACATGGGTCAAACCGTTTGGCGAGTAATTCTTTGTTGGAGTGCTTAGTTATAGGTCAAGCAATTGTTGAGGATGTATTAAATAAACCTAAAAATAAAATAATGGAGTTACCGCAATGGGATGAATCACAAGTGACGGATAATGATGAAGAGGTGGTTATTTCGCATAATTGGGATGAGTTACGTAGAGCAATGTGGGGATACGTTGGTATTGTGAGAACCAACAAACGTTTAGAAAGAGCAATGCATAGGATTAAATTATTGCACGATGAGATTAATGAATATTACGCTAATTTCAAATTATCATTGAACCTTATTGAGCTAAGAAACTTAGTATTGGTTGCTGAGATAATAGTTAAAAGTGCTGGGCTAAGACATGAAAGTAGAGGGTTGCATTATAGTAAAGATTATCCTTTAATGTCGGATGAAATAAAAAATACAATTATAAACAAATATGAGGTAGAGTCATGAAATATACTATAGTTAGTGGAAGTACGAGAATAAACTCACAATCAATTAAAGTGTCTAAATATGTTAAATATATTTTAGAAGATAAATTGGGCGAAACAGTGTACCTATTGAATTTAGCGCAAGCTAATCTGAAATTTTGGGATGAAAGTTTTTGGAATAAAAATATTGAGTTTGACCCAAATTGGACACTAGCAAAGAAAGAATTAGAAGAAAGTGATGCGATTATAATAGTAGCTCCTGAGTGGAATGGAATGATTCCGCCTGCACTAAAAAATTTCTTTCATTTAGCAGTAAAAGGTGAAATAAAAAATAAACCAGGATTAATTATTAGCGTTTCTTCTGGTCCTAATGGTGTGTATCCTATTACTGAGCTACGTCTTAACACATATAAAAATTCATTCTTCTGTTATATTCCACATCATGTGATTATTCGTTATGTGGGTACAGTTTTAAATGATTTGAAGGTATCTGAAAATGATGATGACAAAATTATTCGTGAGCGGATAGAGGATTCATTAAAAGTTCTAGTGGAGTACGCTCGTGCGTTTACGTCAATTAGAAATAGTGATGCGGTTAAAAATTTTTCTTTTCCTTTTGGGATGTAAGATGCCAATTATAAAAATTCGCCCACATGAAGAAATATGCCCTAATGGTGCAGAAATATCAGTTAAATCTGGTGAGAGTATTTGCAAGCAATTATTGGATAATAAAATTGAAGTTGAACATGCGTGTGATATGGTGTGTGCATGTACTACGTGTCATATTATTGTACGTAAAGGTTTTGATTCTTTAAATGAAATTAAAGAACGTGAGGAAGATCTCCTAGATATGGCGTGGGGTCTTACTTCAGTATCGAGACTATCTTGTCAGGCAATTGTTGGCACTAAAGATTTAGAGATTGAAATTCCCAAGTACTCTATAAACCATGCGAAAGAGGGTTGAGTGTGGATAAGTACAGTAATTACTTGACGCATGGTGATTCTCAAGATGGACAATCACACGATGATAATAATCAAAGTAATATTGATAATAATGTAGCTTCAACACAATTGCTTAATTCGAATAGTAGAAGTAGAAGTAGTAGTTCTAAGATATTATTTTGGTGTTTAATAATAACGTCTACGTTTTCTTTAATTGAAGCAATTGCGGGATACCTAACTCATTCAATAGCTCTGCAATCTGATGCGATTCATATGCTTACCGATGCGTTTGGATTATTAATTGCCTATATAGCTAATAATGTTAGTAAAAAACCTGCGACAGTATTCTTGACGTTTGGTTATGGTAATGCTGAGGCTTTAGGTGCGCTTATTAATTGTATATTCACAATAATCTTAACTATCGGTCTAATAGTAGAAGTTGTGCAACGATTTTTTGTACCAGTTGAGGTGCATGGTTATGGTTTATTTATTGTTGCAAGTATTGGATTTGTCATTAATGGCGGTTTAGCATTTATCTTATCTAAATTTTCCGAATCATTAAATACAAAAGCTGCGTTTATACATGCATTAGGTGATTTAGTTGGTTCTGGGGTGGCAATTATTGCTGGTGTTGTGATATATTTTACGCAATTTTCATTAATTGACCCAATCCTTTCACTTATTGTTATCGCATTATTGATCACCTCTAACTACAATCTAATTAAAAAATCAATTAGAGTTTTAATGGCGGGAGTACCAGAAAACCTTGATTATGTGCAAATAGGTAAAGATATTGAAGCCGTTAATGGTATTATGGGAGTACATGATTTGCATGTGTGGTATATGACAGCAAATAAGGCTGCATTATCCGCTCACATTGTAGCAAAAGACCCATATACTTGGCAAGACTCATTATTACAGTGCCAACGAATGCTGGTAGAAAAATATCATATCGAACATATCACACTACAACATGAATTTAAACCAGATTATCTTAATTTAAATTTGTGCGAATCTCAATGAAGGAGCATTTATGTCAAATCAAGAAGCATTCACATTAGCAAAAAAATACATACCTGGAGGAGTTAATTCACCTGTAAGATCATTCAATTCAGTGGGTGGTATGCCATTTTTTACTCGAAAGGCGCAAGATTGTTACTTATACGATATAGAAGGTAACGAATATATTGATTATGTTTGTTCTTGGGGAGCAAATATTGTGGGACATGCACACGAAGAAGTTTTAGCTCATGTTCAAAACGCAATTTACAATGGATTATCTTTCGGTACTCCGACAGAACTTGAAACTAAATTAGCTAAAACTATATGTGATCTGATGAAAAACATAGAACAAGTTAGGTTGGTTAGTTCTGGTACTGAGGCTGTGATGTCAGCAATAAGATTAGCCCGTGGTTTTACTGGTAGAAAGTATATTATCAAATTTAATGGTTGTTATCATGGTCATAGTGATAGCATGCTGGTGAGTGCTGGCTCTGGGGTTGCAACCTTTTATAATCCAAGTAGTAGTGGAGTGACAGAAGAGTCAATTATTCATACAATAATTCTAGAATATAATGATACAGATGGATTAAAAGAAACTTTTAATAAATTAGGTGATGAAATAGCTTGTGTAATTTTTGAGCCATACGCAGGTAATATGAATTTAGTATTCCCACAAATGGAGTTTGTGAAAACAATGCGTGATTTGTGTACAAAGTACAAAGCATTACTTATTTATGATGAGGTAATGACAGGTTTTCGGGTTGCTCTTAATGGTGCGCAATCATTATTAGGAATAAATCCAGACATTACCGTTTTAGGTAAAATAGTTGGTGGGGGGATGCCACTTGCTGCATTTGGTGGTAGTGCAGAAATTATGCAACATTTATCACCAATTGGTTCAGTATATCAGGCTGGAACATTGTCTGGTAACCCTATTGCGGTTACTTGCGGTTTGGCTAATTTAGATATAATTCAGGAACTTGGATTTTATGAACATATAACAGAGATGTCTCAGTTATTAATTTCAGGATTGACTGAATTGGCAAAAAAGCATAGTATCCCATTTTGTGCTAGTAATGTTGGTGGAATGTTTGGTATATTTTTTCAAGAACAGTTGCCAAATAATTTAGAACAGGTAAAATGTACGAATCAAAAGCATTTTAATGATTTTTTTCATTTAATGCTTGCTTCTGGGGTGTTTTTTGCTCCGTCAATGTATGAGGCTGGGTTTATTTGCCGTAAGCATGGTACGGGTGTAATTAATAAAACCCTAGAGAGTGCCGATATTGCATTTGCTAAGTTACGTTTTGAATAGTAGTTAAGGAATCGATAATGCATATAGTTTCAGCTAAATATCTATTTGATGGTTTTAATATTTTAGAAAACAAAGCGGTTATTGTAGATAACAATATAATATACGATGTTGTAAATCGAGATGAATTAAATGTGGCGGAATATAAATATTTAGGAGATGGAATTATCACTGCTGGATTTATAGATTTACAACTTAATGGCTGTGGAGGGGTATTATTTAATGAAAAAATCGATGTAAGTACGTTGGAGACAATGTATCAAACTTGCTTAAGGTATGGTACGCTAGGGTTTTTACCAACGCTTATTACGAGTGATTTTTCTGATGTGATTAAAGCACTTGATGTTATAAAAAATTGGTTTGAGATGTATGGTAATTCTAGAGGTGTTGTTGGGCTACATTTAGAGGGGCCATTTATAGCGGTTGAAAAGAAAGGGATACACTCAACAGGATATATTATTAAACCAGAAACTAAGTATCTAGAATTAATTATAAATTATGTTAAATATTTTCCGATAATGATGACTATTGCTGTTGAGCAGTTTTCTGATGAACAAATAAAACACTTGAGTGATGCTGGAATTATTCTATCCATTGGGCATTCTAATGCAACATATGTAGATGCAGTTAGGGGATTTAATAACGGAATAAAATCAGCCACACATGTTTTTAATGCGATGAGTGGTTTAACAGGCAGGAATCCAGGAGTAGTTGGGGCGGTGTTAAATACAGATGCTTATGCTGGAGTAATTGCGGATTTATTACATGTAGATTCGGCAAACATTGAGTTATTATATAAAGTAAAACAAGATAAATTATACATTGTGACAGATGCGGTTACGCCAATGGGCACTGAAATTAAAGGGTTTAATTTTGTCGGAAAAAAAATCTTTGTAGAAAATGGTAAATGTGTAGATGAGAACGGAGTGATTGGTGGGGCAAACATCACCATGAATGAGTCTATTAAAAATTGTGTGGAGTCGTGTAATATTTCGCTTGGCTCGGCACTAAGAATGGCAAGCGTAACGCCAGCTCGTGTTATGTGTTTAGATAATTCTATTGGGATGATAAAGAGGAATTATGTAGCTAATTTGATTTATATGGATATAGATAATTACTCATGCACTGTGCTGTAATTATCAATCTTTCTGATTTATAAGGTTTAATATGCAAACGTTTAGTTCAGAACAATAAAAACTGTCCTCAATTCAACCAAAAACTATTGAATATATTAAGCAAAATTATAATTGTTAACTACTATGTTATCTTAATTTGGAAAGAAATTCTCATCAAGGATTTGATTTAATGTCCATAGAGATTCAACTGGGAAAATATTTTTGTTTATCCCAGTCTCAATACTAGCTTTAGAAACAGCAAGTTTATATGCTTTTAAAAATAGCTCTGGTAGTGGATGTTTTAAGCTCGGATTATCTTCTAATAAGTCAGCAATATCAAGGCGTTGATTAGCAATTGTTTGATACCAACTATTACCTTTACGTTCTGGTTGAAAACGCCATTTTAATAAATGTATCAATAAAATAACTAAGCGATTCTTTAGCTCATGGCGATTTTGATTACCCATCTCTTCAACCTCTTGTATTAAATGTGTTAAATCAATTAGTTTAAATTTTTTTTGTTTTAAATATTCGGATTGTTCATGTGCCCAAGCCGAAAAATCTATGTCATATAAATTTAATGTAGCCATGGTGGTGCTTACCTATATTAAATATCAATGTTTTTTGCATGTAACGCATTAGTTTCGATGAAGTTGCGTCGTGGTTCCACTTCGTCACCCATTAGTGTGCTAAAGATGTTATCAGCAGAAAGTGCATCTTCTATTGTTACTTTAAGAAGGCTACGAGCTGTAGGATCCATTGTTGTTTCCCATAATTGTGATGCATTCATTTCTCCTAGGCCTTTGTAACGTTGTATGGATAGACCTTTTTTTATTTCTTGCATTAGCCATTCAAGACCTTCACCAAAAGAAGCAACTATTTTACTATTATCCCCACGTTTTACTACCAATTCATTACCGTTTAATGGGGAAACAGTGTCGTAAGCTTTTACTAACCGAGAATAATCACTACTTTCAATAAAGTGCCCATCGATACTACTTACTACGTGGTTGCCATGCTCTATTCTTGCTGCTTTAATGCGATATTCTTGACGAACGTCATCAAAAATTGCCTCCAGTTTAACGCTGTGAGAGTGCATGGCGGTCATTAAGCTTTGAATTGCATTATCTACGTCTTCTTGTGTTTTTAGGCTAATTCTAGGTAGTTTAAGTAATGCTTCTAGCACTTCACGATCCATGTATCTGCTATGATTATCAATAACTAATTTTGCTTTTAAATATATACTTGAAGTGTTTGCTAAATCTTGCCCAGATAAAATGTTGGTGTCATTCTTGGAAAATCCAGAATCAGTTAATGCTAATTGTAATAGATATTGGTTTAATGCATCTTCATCTTTAACATATTTCTCAGTTTTACCTTGTTTTACTTTGAATAGTGGAGGTTGTGCAATGTATATGTGTCCACGTTCCACTAGTTCAGGCATTTGGCGATAAAAGAAAGTTAATAACAATGTACGTATATGTGCTCCATCAACGTCAGCATCGGTCATGATAATAATTCGATGATAACGTAGTTTATCTGGATTGTACTCATCTTTGCCGATTCCTGTACCCATTGCAGTTATTAGATTAGTAACTTGTTCTGAGGATACCATTTTGTCAAAACGTGCACGTTCGATGTTTAATATTTTACCTCTTAGGGGTAAGATTGCCTGAAACTTCCGATCACGACCATTTTTTGCTGAGCCACCAGCCGAATCTCCTTCGACTAAGTATAATTCGCATAGAGCAGGGTCTTTTTCTTGGCAATCAGCTAATTTACCAGGTAACCCTAAGCCATCAAGTACACCTTTTCTACGGGTTAATTCACGTGCTTTTCTTGCAGCCTCTCGTGCTCTTGCTGCTTCAATAACTTTATTACAAATTATTTTTGCATCATTGGGGTTCTCTAATAAATAACTTTTAAGCGCATCGCCCACTATTTCTTGTAATATGGGTGATATCTCGGAAGATACAAGTTTATCTTTTGTTTGCGAAGAAAACTTCGGGTCAGGTAACTTTGCTGATACTACACAAGTAAGACCTTCACGCATATCATCACCTGTGGTTGTGACTTTAGCTTTTTTTGCGAGTTCATTTTCTTCAATATATTGATTAATTGTTCTAGTCATGACTGTACGTAGGGCAGATAAATGCGTACCACCATCACGTTGAGGTATATTATTGGTAAAGCATTGTACGTTTTCTTGATACGAGTCATTCCACTGCATTGACACTTCTGCGCTTATGCCTTCTTTTTCACCAAGACAATGAAATGGTTTTGGGTGCAATGTGGTTTTGTTTCTATTCATGTATGCAACAAATCCAGCGATTCCACCTGAGAAAGCAAAATTTTCTTCTTTGCCGTCACGTCTATCAAATAGGGTAATGCTAACGCCATTATTTAAGAATGACAATTCACGAATCCGTTTAGCTAGTATCTCGTAATGAAATTCAATTAAACCAAATGTTTCGGCACTGGCCATAAAATGCACCTTTGTGCCTTGTTTACCGTTTGCGCTTCCTATTACAGCTAATGGTGCCACAGGTTCGCCCAAACGAAATTCCATAGCATGTTCTGTTTTATCTCGCCAAATAGTTAATTGTAACCAATCAGATAAAGCATTTACTACCGATACCCCAACCCCATGTAAGCCACCAGATATTTTATATGAATTATTATCAAATTTACCTCCAGCATGTAATACAGTCATAATTACTTCAGCGGCAGAGCGCCCTTCTTCTGGGTGAATGTCAGTAGGAACACCACGTCCATTATCTTCTATAGAAATGGAATTATCTTCGTGTATTTCAACTTTAATATTATTGCAGTGGCCTGCTAATGCTTCATCAATAGCGTTATCAAGTACTTCAAATACCATGTGGTGTAAGCCAGTGCCGTCAGAAGTATCTCCAATGTACATGCCAGGCCTTTTTCTAACAGCATCGAGACCTCTTAATACTTTTATGCTACTGCTATCATATGTTTGATTGTTGTTTTCTTCTGTCATTGGTATGCCTTATTAAGTATTGTTTTCCATACGTTATTATATACTATTTAGCTATGCCCGACTAAACTTTAAACAAAATGAAAAAATATGCAGAAAGATAATCACTTTTTTCCTATGGCATGATTTTTAGTCAATATTCGAACTATAACAATATTTGAACTATAATTTTAGTAGTTTTTTATCAATACTGGAAGACTAAGTGCGTTTGTTGATAATTATTCAAAAATAAAAAACAATAGTTTCAATTCGTTACGCATGAGCAATAAAAAAAATAAAATTCTACTTGACAAAGTGATGCGATTTGCTATAAAATCGTGTACTCAAATGAAAGTTTTAGGCGAATTAGCTCAGCCGGTTAGAGCGACGGAATCATAATCCGCAGGTCCGGGGTTCGAGTCCCTGATTCGCCACCAAAACTTATTATGCCGGAGTAGCTCAGTTGGTAGAGCAGCTGACTTGTAATCAGAAGGTCGAGGGTTCAATTCCTTTCTCCGGCACCATTTTTGTACCTTATGGCCAGGTAGCTCAGTCGGTAGAGCAGAGGATTGAAAATC
>CAITEL010000130.1 GCA_903891375.1 uncultured Neisseriaceae bacterium | reverse complement strand
CATATTAGCGTTAGATCAATTTAAATTATTAAGTGCAAATCGTCAAATTAATTTATTAAATTATTTTATAAAAAATAACAATCTACCCATACCATCAAGAAAACAAATACAAGAGTTCAGTCGTCAGGCAATCAATAGCGCATGGGATAGGTGTCCGGAGTTATTAATAAACTCAGGTACTAGCATTAAATTAATAAAGATAAAAAACCAAATAAAAATCAGTAACTAAGTTAGTTATCCAAATCATTATTAAGTGGTGTGGTTTGCAAAAGACTATCATGGATAAATGGAATTAACTGCAACATAGTAGCTTTTTCTAGCAATTGACTTACATTAAATACATTTAATTTTGGATAGAGTTGTTTGTTAATCAGTCCGCCAATTGTTGCTGAGGCTATTGTTTTATTTTCTAATTTACTTAAAGTAAAGGCGATTTCTTTGGGTGATTTACCTAAAGATAAAAAGTACAACACTTCTTTCTCTCTTTTACTAAGTTCAATTTTATGAGTTTCAGTTACTGATTTTTCACTTCCACCCATTTTACTATTTAATAAAGTAAGTTTAGCCTGATCCAATATACTTTGAATCTTATTCATCGACTCTTTAAAAATCATCTGGGCTTTCAAATTCGCCTGATATGTTGCATTTTGAATTTTTAATTGTTCAGCTTCTTTTTCAGCGGTGATGTCAATTGATGTGCCAATTATACCTATGACATTATTATTATCATCATAAAGTGGAGCCTTAATAGAAGTGAAATATTTAATTTTTCCTGTTGTAGTATCTGCAATTTTTTCTTCTTGCGATAATATTTGTTCAGTTTTCATGACTTTTTTATTGTGCTGCAGAATATGTTCAGCAGTTTCTTTAGGGTAGAAATCATAAGGTGATTTACCTACAACATTTTCTCTTTTTTCACCAATGCCTTTAAGACATTGCTCGTTTAATCCTAAAACAATACCATCTTGGTCATGCCAATAGAGTAAGGATGGAATAAGCGGACTTATTAATTCTAACGCATCAAGAATTTTAGATTTGTATTTAGGTTTTAAAGATTCATGTGAATTTTCTATTTTTTTAATCATGTTATTAAGTTCTCCATTAATATAATTTGCATAATAAAAATTTACAGGTTGTTTGTCTGTTGATTCGTATTTAAAAGCGTGCTCTATTTTTAATTGGTAGTCAATTTTATTAAAAAAATTAATTAAAAATTTATAATGTGTACAGGCAAAAATAGATAGCTGGTTATTATTGCAATATTTAAAAACCGCTAAAAATAATTTTTGTACAACTAGCTTGTGCGCATAACCTTCTTTTAAACCCAATTTTGTTACTTCTACACATTTTTTTGAATCTTGCATTATATATGCATTAATAACTTGAGATGGATAGTCTTCTATTTCAAATTGATTATTGTGGTCTAATCCAAATAGGCGTATACACCCAACAATATCACCGTTTTCAAATGCGCCAAACCATACAGCATTGAATGTTACTCTATCAATAAGCATTGGCGTATCGTTTTTTATCTCTATTCTTAATTGTGACGGGTTTTGTGGTGAAAACTTCCATTGTTCCTTAATAATATATATTTGATATAATAAATGTGATGCTTCTTCAATTTCTTGGTTTGAGTTTAGTTGTCTAATAGTGATCATAATGCAATGGTTTTATAAATATATGAATAGCTTAAATATGTTAAAGTTTTTGTCATTCTATTACACTTTAAAGAATGCAATTATGAATGAATGGAATTAATTTCAACATAGTAGCATTCTCGATTAATTGACTGACATTAAGAATTTCATTATTTATAGAGTTTTTATCCCTGATTAAAAATCGTATTAAGTTATTAAATATTATCAATCACGAATTGTACCACATTTGCCCGTAATGTGTAGTAGTAAAATTTTTTAAGATAATCTTAAATTTGGCGGGAAGTGTGGTCTAAGTATATTACCGTATAACCGCCTTTAGGTGGTTATACTTTTTATGGGCAAAATTCAAAATCGCTCGTCATTATACTCTAAGTGGCATCGCCACGGCTTTAAAGTGAGTTTCTCCAGGGATAGTAACAAGCACGCTACGTTGCCCATCATAAAAAGCAAGTTGTAGCATCTCAGCTGTACTATTGTTTAATAGTTCACGCATATAATTTAGGTTAAAACAAATCTTTATATTATTCTCATCGTAGTTGTAATTAACATCAATTTCATCACGAGAATCTTCTTGGTCATCATTACGGCAAGTCATTGTTAGAGTGTTATGGGACAATTCCATTGTTAAAGCTCGTACTTTTTCAATGCCAATTACAGCCACTCGATCAATAGCTGATAGTAGTTCTGTACGGTTAACTAAGCATAGTTTATCATTACCAATAGGGATTACACGTTCATATTCAGGGTATTTACCATCAATTATTTTTGTAATTAAATGTTTTCCAGCAACTTCAAATGATACTTGGTTGGGGTAAAATGTTATGGCAACATTATAGGTATTATCTTCAAGCATGCGGTGGAGTTCAAGAACTGTTTTTCTGGGGATAATTACACTATGGTCGTCAATAGATTCATTTAAATTGGTAGTTATAAATGCTAAGCGGTGAGCATCGGTTGCGACTAAGCGTAGTTGATTATTTTTAATTTCAAAAAGCATGCCATTTAAAAATACACGACTATCTTTGTCTGCCATGGCGTATTGCACTTGACTTAACATTTGTTTGAGTTTTATTTGTTCAATATTTAGTTGGCAAATGGAGTAATCACTAATTTTTAATAATGGGTAATGTTCAGCAGGTAAGCTTTGTATACTATATTTAAGTTTGCCTGCTTTGAGTAATACTTTACTATCTTGTTGTTCTAAAACTATTTTTGAATTATCTGGAATTGCTTTTAAAATTTCCTGTAATTTTTTACCAGGTAAAGTGATAGTGAAGTCTTCGCCAGTCATTTCAGCTTCAGATATCACTGATGCTTGAATTTCTAAGTCGTTTGCTATAACAGTTAATTGATTATCGCTTTTTTTTATATAAACATTAGATAAGATTGGCATAGTTTGTTTACGTTCAACAAAACCACAAGTTAGATTCAGTGGTCGGAGTAATGTGTCACGAGTAGTGGTTAATAGCATAGTCATTGTGTTATCCTGATATTTTAGTTATTTAGCATTTGCATAAGTAAGTTGTATTCACGTTCAAATTTATCATCAGCTTTACGTAGGGCATTGACGGTTTTCTGAGCATGTAAAACTGTAGTGTGGTCTCTTCCGCCAAAGGCATTACCAATGGTAGGTAGGCTATGTTGCGTTAGTTCTTTTGTGAGCGTCATAGCTATTTGTCTTGGTCTTGCGATCACGTGCGTTCGTTTGGCAGATAATAAATCAGAGATTCGTAATTTATAAAAATCACAAATAGTTTTTTGAATATCATCAATGGATACATTACGTCCCTCGATTGCAAGTATATCCATTAAAGCTTCTTTAGCTACATGTAGGCTGATTCCTTTACCCGAAAACTGTGCTTGGTACAATACTTTGTTTAATGCGCCTTCAAGTTCACGTACGTTAGATTTTATATTTTGTGCGATAAAAAACGCCACATCATCATCCAGATTAATTTTATAGTGTTCGGCTTTGCATTTGATAATTGCAACTCGCATTTCAAGTTCAGGTGGCTGAATTTCGACAGTAAGCCCAGAAGTGAAACGTGAGATAAGTCGCTCATTTAAATTATTAATATTTTTAGGGTAAGTGTCACAAGTCATTATAACTTGCTTTCCTTTGTCAATTAATGTATTGAATGTATAGAAAAACTCTTCTTGGGTTTTTGTTTTATCTCCAGCAATAAACTGAATGTCATCCATTAATAATAAATCAAGGCCATTATAATATTTTTTTAGTTCGTCAAATCCTTGGCGCATAGAAGCTTTAACAACGTCTTGAATATAGTCATTGGCATGTAAGTACCGTATTTTTGCTTTTAAATTATTTTTATAGACGGCATTACCTATAGCTTGCATTAGATGAGTTTTACCGAGTCCAACGCCACCATATACAAATAATGGATTATGGTTTTTATTCCCAGGTTGTTGAGTAACATGTAAGCCAATAGCGTAAGCTAATTGATTAGAGTTACCTTTAACTAAAGAATCAAATGTATAATTGGTGTTTAATTTAGTGGCGTTTTGTAAACTTTCTAAAATTTCTTTATCCATAACTGTGTTTTTAGGTCTAGTTTTGCTTGTTGTGGTTTGTGAGGTTTCTTTGGGTTTTTCATTTGGGGTACGAGTTGCTACACTACCAGCCATAACAGTACGTTTTTCGGTTTTTTTTCTAACAATCAATTCGGCGGGAATCCCATTGCTAAGTACCTCAAGCACTTGGCTAATTTTATCCCAGTATTTATTTTTGATAAAATCATGTACTAACATATTACTAGCAATGATTTGAAATTGATCGTCTTCATATTGGACTTCTAATCCAACTATCCAAGTATTATACACCTGTTCGCCGAATTGGTCTTTTAATAAAGTGAGGCATTGTTGCCAAAGAATATTTATATCCACGATGATCTTTCTTTCATAATATATCGATATTGTACCAGAATTTTGCTACCTCCAAATAAAAACCTGCACAAATTTATAATAAAAAATCATTATATCTTAGTGACACTTGGTTAAGCAACTTCTAGTATATATTCATTCATATTTCAGTAGTCCAACAAGACATCCATCTATTACTTTATGCCAGCCGTCGCTTGGTGCCTCTATGGATCTTGAATCTATTCGAGTATATTACATAAATTTATTATTTTGCCAGCTACCATACATTGGGTTAGGTAATATAAAGTATCCATTAGAGAATTTATTGTATACACTATCGTTTGTTGGTTTATTAATAAGCTCTGCTTGAAATAATTTAGGGAAATCTTGGATGTTATCACCAAAATAAGCAATCACTTTGTGGGCAGGTAGGGTATTTGAGCATACCATTAATTTTGTATTACAAGTACCATTTGTAACGGCTTCAAAACGTGGATTTTTGTTCTCAGGGGTTGGCGCATCATGTCTATTAGCTAATACTACTTGGTCAAAACAAATTCCTTGCGCTTTTAAATTATTAACAGTTGCAGTTAATACGTTTTTATCTTTATACGAATAAGAACCATCTCGGTTACTTAACATAGTTACGTATCCGCCCATTTTTTTTATGGAGCAGGTAAAATTCTTTACTCCAGGTAATGCTGTAGATTTTTCTGGTAACACTACATAACGACTAAACTCATCTTCGCTACTGGTGGTTTCACCACATTGCTTGAAATACCAAGAATTATCTAAGGTGGTTTCATCAATATCTAATATTACACCCCATGGTTTAGTGGGGTTTTTATTGCTTTTAGCATATTCGAGAGCAACGTTATATACTTGATTATATAATGCTCTTTTTTCTGCTGAATCTCTATACCATTTTACCGCATCAGTGACTGTTTTATCTTGTTTATTGGTAACACAAACGCTAGTATCAGCAAAAACAATATTTAAACTAAGAGAGCTTAATAAGAGAAAACTAAATTTACGCATACACAAAATTCCTAATAAAAATAATTTAAAGAACACACAGGATTATAAACTAAAAATTAATAGTGATGTAATAAAGTTTTTGGTTATATGAGTAAGAGATTGACATTCGTATAGATTATTAATTTAAATCCTATGGGTAAGACCATATACTTTGCGAACATAAGTATGGGTACTTGAATGTGAGAACTGGTAAATTAAAAAATCGGCAACTTCATTAGTTGCCGATTTTTTAAATATTAAGCATTAAATAATAGCTAGTAGTGAATAAAATTAGCCAATTAATTTATTCATGCGTTGTACAAACAACGCTGGGTTATCTAATTGTAAGCCTTCAGCCAATACCGCTTGCTCAAAAATCACATAAGCTAAATCAGTGGAATCATCGAGCGATACACAATTTTCCAATTTTTTAACTAACGAATGATTTGGATTAATTTCAAGTGTAGGCTTCATTTCGGGAACTGTTTGCCCAGCTTGACGTAACATACGTTCTAGATGAATGCTCATAGAGTTATTGTCAACTACTAAGCAACTTGGTGATGTTACCAAACGATTCGTTACTTTAACTTCTTTAACTTTATCACCAAGAGCAGTTTTTAATTTCTCAATTAATGGCTTAGCTTGTTCTTCTTGTTGCTTTAATTCTTCTTCT
>CAITEL010000129.1 GCA_903891375.1 uncultured Neisseriaceae bacterium | reverse complement strand
TTACTACTATAAATCCATTGATCCTTAAATAATTCTTTATTACCACGAAACACATCATTAAGCGTAGAAAGTAATGTGCTTTTACCAAACCGACGTGGTCGTGACAAAAAATATTTACTTGGTACTTTTATCATATCATAAACAAATTTTGTTTTATCTATATATAGAAAGTTATTAGTAATGATGGTAGTAATATCCGAGTTACTAATTGGTAATGGTTTTAGTTCTTGCTGCATAATATTTTTTGGCTTTAAATTAATTATAACAATGCATAATTGTAACATATATTGATAAGCATTACTTACCAATATAATTAAAGATTCAAATAGATTTTATGCCCATAATATAGGAGAATAAACAAAATCACTCTATATAGGTTTCAGGGTCTTTTACCAAATATGATAAATTTTAACTCTAATCAGAATTTACTATAAAGATAACGGGCTGTTTTTTATTATCTATTTTCATTTCTGAGTCGGGTGTGTTTTTACAATAATGCAAACCGATTATAAAAGACCCTGAAACACATAAAGAGCCTAATTTAAAAGCAGAAAAAATAAATTTATACAAATCTGTAATCCATTAGGTTTATAATTACGCCTGTAAAGGTATTTATAGAGAATGAAATTAATTAATTATGGGTAAAAACATCAATATAGCACTAGTCGGTAATCCTAATTGTGGCAAAACTGCACTTTTTAATGCATTAACGGGGAGTAAACAACGGGTAGCTAATTATCCAGGGGTTACTATCGAGAAAAAACACGGCTTTGTGGTTACGCCAAATAATATACATTGTACGTTAATTGACTTGCCTGGTACATATAGTTTGCGTTCACGTAGCCCTGATGAAAAAATTACACGAGATATTGTTCTTGGGCAATACGCAGATGAAGCCACATTAGATATCATATTGTGCGTATTAGATGCAACTAATATGCAGAATGGTTTACGTTTAGTATTAGAATTAAAAGAAACAGGTACGCCGATAATTGTGGCATTAAATATGAAAGATATAGCTAAACGTAGAGGGTATAGTTACAATATAGATAAACTACAAAGCGAGCTTGATTGCAGGGTGGTGGAGACAACGGCAATTTCTGGTGATGGTATGGCAGAATTACTCACGAAGTTAGATCAAATGATTCCCAAACTTACTCAAAACCACAACACATGGCAGTTGCCTGATTTAGAAAAATCACGCAGTTATCATAAAAAATCTGCAGTGATTTTTAATCAAGTAAAATTAAGTCAAGGTAAACCGTCGGTAATCTCAGATAGAATTGATAGTATATTGTTGCATCCTTTATTGGGTATTCCAATTTTACTAATTATCTTGTTTTTATTATTTCAAGCGGTATTCAGTTGGTCTGGGTATCCTGGTGAAATATTAAAAATAGGGGTAGTGTGGTTACATGATTGGGTAAAGAATTTATTGCCTAATACATTACTTGGTGGTTTACTCAGTGACGGCGTTGTATCTGGGTTAGGAGCATCAATCCTTTTTTTGCCACAAATTTTTATAATATCGCTATTTATTATTTTTTTAGAAGATAGTGGTTATATGGCACGAGCGGCATTTTTAATGGATAAATTAATGTCTAATTCTGGATTACATGGCAAGGCATTCATTCCGTTAATTTCCAGTTTTGCTTGTGCTATTCCAGGAATTATGTCAACACGGACTATCGAAAACAGAAATGATAGGTTGATAACTATTCTGGTTAGCCCATTAGTTACGTGTTCTGCACGAGTTGGAGTTTATACGTTATTAATAAGTGCATTTATTCCGCAAAAGACGATGTTTGGTATGTTTAATTTACAAGGTTTAGTAATGTTTGCGCTATATGGTGCTGGGATATTTTTTGTTTTAATTATGGCTTTTATTTTTAAATTTTTCTTTGTTAGAGGGGTACCCCAACCATCAATTATGGAGTTGCCGAGTTATAAAATCCCAGGCATTAAGAATTTATTAATAGAGGTGGCTAAACCAGTTAGTACATTTTTAACTAGAGCTGGTACTATAATTCTTGCAATTATGGTGTTATTGTGGTTTTTAGCTAATTTTCCTCACCCGCCATTAGATGCTAAATTACCAGCGATTGACTATAGTTTTGTAGGTATTATTGGTCATTATATTCAATATATATTTGCACCAATAGGTTTTAACTGGCAGATAGCCTCAGCATTAATTCCAGGTATTGCCGCTCGTGAAGTTGTGGTCTCAGCGCTAGGAACAATCTATGCTGTTAGTGGAGATAGTGATACTGTGCGAAATGGTTTAGTATTTACATTGCAACACTCATGGACTATAGCAACGGGTATCTCATTAATTACTTGGTATGTATTTGCCCCACAATGCATATCCACTCTTGCAGTGGTGAAACGTGAAACAGGGTCATATAAATGGCCATTAATTATGTTTAGTTATCAGATTATCTTAGCCTATGTTATGGCGTTTATAGTGTATAGAATATGTGTATTTGTTTGTTGAACTAAGTATTACATTAATCTCTTTGGGTATAATTCAGAATGAGTATATTATAATACTTGACAAAATCACTCAACTAATAGTACAATAGCTACCTTACACACAAATATTATATGGAAAAACTCAATGAAATTAACCACAAAGGGTAAATTTGCCGTAACGGCATTACTCGATATGGCATTAAATGGTAGTGGTGTACCAATTACGTTATATAATATTAGCGAAAGACAGGGTATTTCTCTATCGTATTTAGAGCAGCTATTTGTTAAACTTAGGCGTTCTGGTTTGGTTAAAAGTTATAAAGGTCCTGGTGGTGGATATGTTTTAGCTAAGGATTTATCTGCTGTGAGTATTTCAGAAATTATTAAAGTCGTTGATGATGATATGGATGCTCGTGCATGTAGAGGGATGATGAACTGTAAAGACAACCATAAATGTTTAACTCATGATTTGTGGGACGGTTTAACTAAATACGTCTATGACTATTTGGAGAGAGTAACATTACAAGATTTAATCGCTAATAAATTTAAATTACCTAACCAAGCACAAATTATTTTTTCGAGAAATTAAATGACTTTAAACTTACCAATCTATTTGGATAATTCAGCTACAACAAAGATAGACCCCCGAGTACTAGAAAAAATGTTACCATATCTGACCGATAACTACGGTAATCCAGCGTCACGCTCTCATTCATTTGGCTGGAGCGCAGATGCTGCTGTAGAAAAAGCTAGGCAACAAGTGGCAAACACAGTTGGTTGCGATAGTAAAGAGATAATTTGGACCTCAGGTGCTACAGAATCTAATAATCTTGCAATTAAAGGTGCGGCAAATTTTTATCAGGATCGTGGACGACATCTAATAACGGTAAAAACTGAGCATAAAGCAGTACTTGATACTATGCGAGAGCTTGAACGCATTGGTTTTGAGGTAGATAAAGAAAAATTGGATTCCGTTTATACCAAATTTCTTGAAGTAGCGGATGCTAAAAAAGAAGTAG
>CAITEL010000128.1 GCA_903891375.1 uncultured Neisseriaceae bacterium | reverse complement strand
TGCACGTACAGAACATATTAAACAATAGACCAAGAAAGGTTCTTGGTTATTTAACTCCTAATGAGGTTATGTTTAAACATTTAAATCGCGTATATCGACATAAGGGTATCAGTGTCGCATTTGAAGCTTGAATGGGCGATTACTGCACCTACCATGAAAATCGACATATACAACTTTAACTAAAGTTAATTATATGTTATAATAAGGGGTCTGTATATTAAATTTATTTTGGAGTAAAAAATGGAAAAAAGAATATCATACAAACAGCGTGGCTTTACTCTTATTGAAATTATGGTTGTTTTAGTAATTATCGGTATTATGGCAGCCTTAATTGTCCCTAGAGTCCTCGGTCGTGCCGAAGATGCTCGTAAAGTTGCAGCAAAAGCAGATATTTCAGCCATCGCAAATGCCCTTAAACTCTACAATTTAGACAACATGCGTTACCCAACAAACCAACAAGGGCTTCAAGCACTAGCAAGTAAACCATCAATTGCCCCAATTCCTAATAGCTATAAAGATGGAGGTTATTTGGATAAGCTTCCTACAGACCCATGGGGAAACCAATACCAGTATCAAAACCCTGGGAAACATGGCGAGGTTGATGTTTATAGTTTTGGCCCAAACGGCTCCACCACTGGCTCAGAGGATGACACAGGAGTTATAGGAAACTGGCAATAAAATCTCCCGTGAGTATTAAAAGCAAGGGTTTCACATTACTTGAAATTCTAATAGTACTAGCAATTGTTGGTATAATGTCTGCTGTTGTGGTTTTAAATGTTGGCGCCCCATCTTACGCAACTTTTATGGCGAATGCACGTAAAATATCAACCACATTTGGAATCTTAAGCGATCAAGCCGCTTATACCAATAGTATTATTGTATGTGATATGGAAACAAATAGCCTCAGTTGTAAACGTTATAAGAATGGCAGTTGGACGGACTTAAACTTACAAAATATAATTTCTTGGAGCTGGCCACAGAACCTGACTATAGAACAAGTCTATGTTAACGGCGCTCCATTAAGGCAAGGGGAAAGAATCAAGTTTCTCGCAACTGGTGACCAAGCCCCCATGTCTTTTCAAGTTACCGATGGACGTTATACAACGTGGATCGATGGGGACTTAAATGGCAATTTTGAAGTGAATAATTAGATGAAATCAGGATTTACCCTTATTGAATGTTTAGTCGCTTTACTAATTTTGGCTATTGTATTAGCCTCTGCCACTAGAGCCATTGGTATGTCTGTGGAGGATGTGCATAATAACTATATTCGTGAAGCAGCAATGTGGGTAGCTGAAAACAAGATAAATCAATATAGTATTGATGGTGTATATCCTGACATGGGCATCACGAAAACTGAGGTTACCATGGCAGGTATCGAATTTACCTTAAGCACTAATGTATCTGCAACAGGAAACCAATATTTTAGAAAAATAGACGTATCTGTCAACGAAAAAGCACATAATTATAGTATATACCACACCATAAGTTTTATATCGCAATACTGATGAAAAAAGCAAAAGGTTTTACTCTCATAGAATTAATGATTGCAATTATGATCTTTGCAATTATCTCAATAATATCGTATAGAATAATTTCAAGTTTACTAAAAACCAAACAAGTTGTCACCGCAGCTCAAAACAAATGGGGGGGAATTTCACAATCAATCAACCGTATTGGCTTAGCTATACAAGATGCAATACCTCTTGTTATCCGTGATGGTGATGGTAGTATAAAACCAGCGGTACTAGGTAAAAACAACCTGGAGACAGCATATGATGCACAACTCGAATTAACTACAGGTGGTAGCATTGGCGACCCTGTTTATGGTATTTCGCCACCTAAACGTATGGGCTTTAGATATAATGGTGGTACTTTATATATGATTAGTTGGCCCGTTTTAAATCGTGTAATAAATACTACCCCCAGAGTAGATGTTTTATTAGCCAACGTATCCTCTTTTACTGTAAATTTTCTCTATCCTGATAAGCAATGGCGGGACACATGGCCAATGGATGCTCCGAGTATAACGCAACTTCCTACGGGAATAAAAATAGAAATCAACATGACCACTGGCGAAAAAATATTTAGGCAGTGGGCTATATGAACCAAATAGACCAACAACATTTTAGTAACAAAAATATCACTGGGGCCGCATTAATCACTGTACTCGTTATTGTCTTCATGATTATGGCTATTATCACAAACATTACTGTTGAAAATTACCGAGCAATTCGACGGATGTCTAACCAGAAAGTGCAAACCCAAGCTCTTTCAATTCTAAAAGTCGCCACAGCATTTGGGCGAGCTGGACTATTCACTAGTGGTGCCACTTCAAAAATAGACACTTTAACTGATATATGGGCACAACCACTACCAAAAACGGAAGTAGTTGATAACCTCCAAATGAGTGGCTATATTTTAGATGAACAAAGTAAGTTCAATATCAATGACCTTGTGAGTAATGGAATGATTAATCCAACTGTTGTAACCCAATTTTCTACCCTGCTAGGTTACCTCAACATACCAACAACTATGGCTACTAATATTGCAAGTTATATGGCTGCCCCTCGATATCAAACAGATATAATGAATCAATATGCTATGGGTACACCTCCTGACAGACCTGCAGGCAGAGCGCTCATAGATTTATCTGAATTAATTTTAGTCAATGGCATGCAACCAGCTTGGGTGTATAAATTAAATCAATACGTAACCGCTATTCCGCAAAATCAGAATTTTAGTAATGAAAGTAACCAATCTGGAGAAAGCCAACCTACTCCCAATCTGCCAATTACCCCACCTACAGGGACTGGGTCAGTTTTAGTAAATATTAACACAGCATCGCCCGAGGTTATTTCCGCAAAAAGCGGTATACCACTAGCTGTTGCGCAACGAATTATAACAACAAGAAGTAGCACGCCATTTAATAGTACCACAGATATTACAAAATATTTAGCTAGTAATGGTATAATTATGTCGCAAAACACAAATCAAGGGACGACAAATATATTAGTTAATACATTAACAACGTCTTCCCAGTACTTTACAATTCATGCTATAGTAGATAGTGGTGATTATGAATTTCGATTAATAACTTTAGTCCTTAGACAGAACCGAAGTGGTCAGCAATGGCCACTAGTTTTATGGCGGCACCCAGAATGAGAATACTGCAACTCTATATTAATAATAATCTTGAAGGGTCCATCAACTGGGCCATTGTTGAGGATGAAAATACCGAGAAAGGCTCATCTTCATGGGATGAAATATCTTTGTTTGATAATGTACAGGTCGAAGTATATTTAAATGCACATTGTTGTAGTATTATGCGAGTAAACACTACCGGTATCAGCACTAAAAGACTAACTGAAGAATTGATTCTTGGAATGTTAGAAGATTCTATTGTTGATGACATTGATGAGGTCAAACCAATAATACTGCACACTGAAAACGATATAACTTATGTCGCTATTTTTAACAAATTATATTATGAAGCCTTACTTTCTAAACTAGAAAGCATTAATAAACCCATCCGTTTCATTCAATCTTTTGTGTTTAGTACCGATTATCAAGAGAATACTTGGACTTTATACATAAGTGAAGAACAACGTTTTATCCGCACATCTAAATATGAATATTATTTACTTGATAACAATCAACCAATCCCTGCATTACTTAATGATATGCTTAATACATCGAAACCACGAACATTAATCACGTATTCCGATAATAATGATATGCTCAATGAAATTACAACTAAATATGACATTCCTTGTGAACCATCAACTCTGATTACCTCAGGAGTTACAGTTTGGAATTTTCATAACCCTAAAAGCACTCATTTTAAAATCAAACTCGAAAAACAAACTAAATTAGATTTACTAAAACTATATAACACCGTTAAAATATTTGGTGGCATTATTATCACCTTTTGGATAATAAACCTTATAGCAATCTCGGTAAATTCAGCAATACTCGAAGCGCAACTAAAAAAGAATTTACAGGTAATTACACCAATCAAAACGATTAATCAAGCCTCAGTACAATTAGCTATAGATAAAATCCAATCCATGCGTCATGAACGTGGAGTATATTCTGAAACTGACGCCGTACCTATGTTTAGCAATTTTTTAGATACAGTCTCTAATGTTGGCACAAACAGTATCATACAAATCGCCTATGCTCATAATTCTCTTGATATATTTTTAAATAATAATTTTGAAACAACTCAATTTGTCAGCTATAAAAATATTCTGCTTACTAAACAAATTCTAGCAACAATACAAGACTATAAAACATACTTAAAAAAAATAAAAACATCTAGCACTAATAATACAAACGCACCAACAGGTGAACAATCACAAGAGTTAGATGCCGCTTGGGTTATTACGCTACAACCATCCATTGCTTTTGACCCACGGGGTGACAAATGATAAAAAAACTCACTAGATATTTAACTTTCTCCTTAGTACATCTCATAGGGAAAGAACGGCTAACTGCCTTTACAAATAATATTAAGATTAAGCTACAACCTTTAATTAACCGTTGGACAAAATTTACCCCACGAGAAAAACAACTTTTATTAGTAATTTCGGCTATATTCAGTTTATTTATAATATTTTCCATAATTGGCTCATGTATAGATTTAACCAATAGAGTTTACAACAAATATGCGACCCTACAAAGTTATAAAATTAGTGCAAAAATGTTAAACAAAGAGTTTAATGACCTAAATCAAGTATCGACTAATACTTATAGTGAAGTGAGTGTTTCACGCATTCAAGGTGATGTATCCCAAGCCCTTTCAATACAAACCCCAACGATAACTATACAGGATAATTTATTGACCATAAAAGCTGATAATGTTTTATTTGAACCAGTAATACTGCTTCTTGAACAATTACGTAAAAGTTATGGAATATTTCCTAATAAATTAAAAATCACCCAATCAAAATCAGGTTACGTAACACTTAATGCAACTTTTATGGTGACTCAATGATGTTTATTTATAATTTTTTCGCCAATAACAAAAAACGTTTTACTATTATTGTCTTTGTTATAATATTTTTCTTCACGCTCTTTAAGGATATCCCTACTGTTATACTGGCAAATGCCATAAACACCTACTCACAAAAAAAATTAAAATTGTATGACACTAGTGGTACCTTTTGGAATGGCTCTGGTTTGCTGGTAGCTGTTGATACTAGAACAAATCAATCAGCGCCCCTTATTTTATTGAATTGGGACATTAAATTAGGTATAACAAAATTTATTGATATAAAGTTTACCGTAGGAAATAATCAAATTGCTGATATATATCTAAATAAAAATGGATTAAATTTAAGTAAACTTAATCTATCGTTATCTATATCACAGGTGACTGAATTATTTGGCTTAATTAAAAACTTAGGCCTATCGGGAAATGTCAACATTTCTACAGAAGAAATGCTACTCAGTAAAAAATCAGATGGTATTTTTAGCATAAATCTTACTGCAGTATCTTCAAGTATTTCTCCAGTAAATCCACTTGGGGATTACACTGTTTTATATAATGCCGACAAAACATCAATAGAAGTAACATCAAGCAGTAGTTCCACATTATTATTAAGTGGCAATGGAACCTCCAGTAGCCTCACATTAAAAGCTAAGGTAGCCGATGACAAAAAAGAGAAAATGCTTCAATTTATAACTGTAATGGGAATGCCACAACCTGATGGCTCCTATAATTTAAAGATTTTATAATGAATATTTTGAGTGGATTTCATAGCATTATTGCTTATATAAATACTGGGTCTAACGACAATATCGCAGTAATCTATTATGATGAGAAAAGAAAAGATAAACGGCTACAGACATTATTGCAATTAGCCAAGGAGCACGATTTAACTACTGAATCTGTGAACTCTGATTTTCTAGATAAAACTAGTGACAACAGCAACCATCAAGTTGTTATAGTAAAATTAAAAACACAAATTGCTAGGCAAACCTATACGCTCGAAGAAATAATAAATGGAACGATTAATAATCCTAATACTGTATTGTTGATCCTTGATGGAATAACCGATCCACATAATTTAGGTGCGATTATCCGTACAGCGCACTGCTTTGATGTTGCAGCCATAATTTTACCCAAAGATAACTCTGCCAACGTTGATAGTACTACCGTGGCTAAAACATCGAGTGGAGCCATGCATAGAATACCGATAATTACCGTAACTAATATTACGAGAACCATAGAAAAACTCAAAGATAATGAATTTTGGATTGCTGGCACCACCCTTACTAAAAACTCTATCTCATTATTTGAGTTTAAACCTCAGGGTAAAATAGCTTGGGTAGTCGGGAGTGAAGGAAAAGGAATTCGACGATTAGTACAAGAAAATTGCGATTTTCTCATAACTATCCCAATTAATAATAACACGCAATCATTAAATGTATCTGTTGCAACTGGAATAATTTTATCACATACTCGATTTACACAGAATCAATCTGATTCATTTGAATTTACTCAAAACGTTCAAAACAACTAACTTTTAACTCTTAAATATTATAGGTCAATCAATATGGACTTGCACAAACAATTAGAAATTATAAAAAAAGGTACTAATGAAATCTTACCTGAAGAAGATCTCATCAACAAACTAAAAGAAAGCCGTGCATTAAATATCAAAGCTGGTTTTGACCCAACAGCCCCAGATTTGCATCTTGGGCACACCGTACTCATAACAAAAATGCGTCAATTACAAGATATTGGGCATAACGTATCTTTTTTAATCGGTGACTTTACCGCTATGATTGGTGACCCTACTGGCAAAAACACAACAAGACCCCCATTAAGTAAAGAACAAATTATTACAAATGCTGAGACATACGCCAAACAAATTTTCAAAATATTAGATAAAGATAAAACAACAATATGTTTTAATTCTAAATGGTTAAGCCAACTTGGTGCAGAAGGAATACTTAAACTTGCTGGGGCACAAACTGTTGCTCGAATGTTAGAACGAGATGATTTCTCAAAACGATTTAAAGAGAATCGACCAATTGCAATACATGAATTTATGTACCCATTATTACAGGGTTATGACTCGGTAGCAATGGACTCAGATATTGAACTCGGTGGAACCGACCAAAAATTTAATTTATTAATGGGGCGAGAATTACAAAAACATTTTCATAAACCACAACAATGCGTATTAATGATGCCACTTCTTGAAGGACTGGATGAGAT
>CAITEL010000127.1 GCA_903891375.1 uncultured Neisseriaceae bacterium | reverse complement strand
CTCCACTAGAAATGTATCAAGAACTTATTAAATTACACCAGACTAATAAAATAAGTTTCAAACACGTTATAACTTTCAATATGGATGAATATGTTGGGTTATCTAAAGAACATTCTCAATCATACAATTACTATATGTATAAAAATTTTTTTGATCATATAGATATTGACAGAAACAACATTAATATTTTAGATGGTAACGCACTAGATTTAGAAGCTGAATGTGTCAATTTCGAAACAAAAATAAAAACATATGGCGGAATCGATTTAATGTGTGGTGGCGTGGGTGAAGATGGGCATATAGCTTTTAATGAACCAGGTTCTTCATTAAATTCAACTACACGTGTTAAAACACTTAATCATAGCACTATCATCGCAAATTCAAGATTCTTTAACCACACTATAGCTGATACACCAAAGTTGGCGTTAACTATGGGGATTAAAACCATTATGGACGCAAAAGATGTGGTTATCTTAGCTAAAGGTATTAGTAAATCAATTGCTGTTCATAGTGCAATTGAAGGGGCTATATCTAGTATGTCACCAGTGTCAGCATTACAATTACATAATAGGGCAGTTGTGGTGTGCGATGAACTTGCCGCATATGAACTAAAGCTAAAGACAATTCGTTATTTTGAGACGATTGAAGACGATTACATGAGCGTAGAAAATAACATTTCCCTCGCAAATCAGAACTATTTTGGCGGATAATGAGAGAATTAAAAGTGCATACTTTCTTGGAAGTATAACGGTAAATAACAGCGACAACGTGAGTAGTTGCAAATAAATAACAGAGATTGTTTCGAATTTGTAAAATATGAGAGCAATTAAATATTAAACTTGTAAAAAACTTAGTATAGGGGTAACATGAAAAAAAATCTTAATTTTGTGGTGATCAGTGCGTTATTTTTTGGTTTGGGCTTTGTCACCTGTTTAAATGACTTATTAACGCCAATTTTAAAAAAAATCTTTGAGTTAAGCTACTATCAAGCCAATTTTGTAGCATTAGCTTTTTTTACTGCGTATTTTATTGGTGGGTTATTATATTTTATATCCTCATTATTAGGAATTAAATTTTTTACTAATTTAGGCTATAAAGGTTTGATTATTCTTGGATTAGTTCTATCAGGGATTGGTTGTTTATTTTTTATACCAGCAGCCATGTTTAAAAGTTATTACACCTTTTTAGTGGGCTTATTTTCCATTGGTTTTGGTTTTGCTTTTTTACAAATATCAATCAACCCGTTAGCTTTAATTTCTGGGGAGGCAAAAACAGCTGCCAGTAGATTAAATTTAGCACAAGCATTTAATTCATTAGCTACTACATTAGCTCCAATACTTGGTGTTTTTGTGTTTTTTAAATTATTAGATGTAAGTAATAACCATAATAATCTAAAATATCCGTATATATTATTCTTTCTCTTTTTTATTGGATGTGCTTATTTAATTGTTAAGCTATTGAAAGTTAAAGAAATTAATAGTACTCAAGATTTCAAAAAACCATATGCATTAAATCATTTAAATTTAATTTTTGGCGCATTTGCAATATTCTTTTATGTTGGTTCTGAAGTATCTATTGGTACTAACTTAATCTCTTATTTAAAGTCTAGCGATTCTGTAGGTTTAACTGATAGTATTGCTGGTAAATTACTCGCTTTTTATTGGGGTGGGGCGATGATTGGGCGCTTTTTAGGAGGCTTTGCTTTAGGCGGATTGAGAAAATATAGAAAATTGTTGTTTATGGTTGTGACTGCAGCATTATTGACTTTATTAATTTTATTTATGACAGGCATGTCGGAGCTTAATCTAACATATTATATTTGTTATCAAGTATTAGCTATTATATTATTAATGTTGTCTAAAAACTCACGAGTTAACTTATTATTATTTGCGCTAGTAAATATTGTTAACTTATTAATGGGCGCATCAATGCATAATAGTTGGTTTGCGGTGTGGGCTATATTATCGGTTGGTGTGTTTAATTCGGTAATGTTTCCAAATATTTTTGATTTAGCGATTGATGGTTTAGGTAAATATAAAGAACAAGGCTCATCAATTTTGATTATGATGATTTTAGGTGGTGCTTTGATGCCGATACTACAAGGACATGTGGCAGATTTAACAAGCATCACCACATCATTTTATGTGCCTATTATAGGTTATGTATATATCTTTTTATATGCTATGTTTTATAGTAAACGTACCTTGAACTTCATAAAATAACCATTTAAAACTAAAGTGGTATATGATATAATTCCATATATACATCTTAGGTATTATTTTATAAGCAAAATCGCATACATTACGATCTGATTCAAAAAACTCAATTATTAGAGGATAATATGCACTATAAATCATAATAAATAAACGTATTTTTAGAGGTAAGAGCCATGAATAAAATTTTGACTAGTGTTTTCTTGTACTGTTTTTCCATTTTATTATTGTCATGTGGTGGTGGAAGTGGTGGAGGAGGCACCCCGAGTACCACTACTGAGGCACTGGTTGGTTCAGCGAGCCCTCTTTATTCTGCATCAGTAAGTAACTCTCTTCAAATTCCAATAATAAACAGTGGTAATACTTCAATTCAATTGGGGAGTACAGCAACATTAAACCCATCTAGTACATCACTAACACTTGATCTGGCTTCGTGTAACAATGCCAATTTAACTCCAGGTGCAACATGCACCTTTATGGTAAATTTACTGCCTAGTGAGGCTCCATCAAATGTGAAAAATATAATTTTTACGATCCCAGCAACCTCTAATGGTAGTTCTTTCAATATATCTGGAATGCTAAATTATCAGGTAATACCTAGTACTTATAATTCAGGTGTTTTTATAAGTCAATCTTTACTTCCCTTATCAATAAATAATAGTTTAAACAAAGGATATACCACAATTTTTTTCTATAATAGTAATACGTATGCGGTACAATTTGAAGCGCTTAGTCTCTCTAGTTCTGGTAGTGGGGTTTGGAGTTTGGTAGCGTCTACCTGTAGTGGAACGTTAGCCTCAGGTGGTGGATGTTATGAGATATTATCTTATTCTAATTCTGGTACTAATCTAAGTACTACGTCTTCTTTACCTGATAATATCTTGAGTGCGGCAACAATATCTGCACAATTTGATAATGGGGAAAGCCCTTCGGCAACAATCAGTGTAAGCAACAATACTTCAGCACATTATTCGCAAATTTTACTTACCCCGATTAACTTTATCAATACCACAACTACGACAGTACCAATAGTAAATACGGGTACGATACCAATTACAGCAATATCTTCGTCACTTTTATTTGGCAACGATATAACTATAAATGATACTGCATGTCAGAGTGAAATCCCGCTTGCACCAGACGAGGCTTGTAACTTGGCCTTGACTTTATCCTCAAGTCCTACACAATATTCAGACGTGTTAAATTTATCCTATACCGATGCTAATAATACCCAATCAGTGTCAACAACAATTAGTCATGCAAGCATGACTTTAACCCCGCAGGCATCATATTTAACTCATGTTCCACTTTATGGAACACGGTCAACTAGTTTTATAATTACTAATTTAGGCTCACTAGCCATAACCTATGTTGGTAATAACTGGAATAGTTCAAATTCTGGCTATAATCCAGACATAACAGTTGACGATAGTGCATGTAGCGGTCAAACATTAGCTAACGGAAGCCAATGTATTGTTAAGATGACGTATTCACCATCAAGTTTAATCAATAATATAGTAACAGCAAATATAGCTTTCTCATTTAATAATTCAAGTGGTAGTATATCAACCAGTACGCAACAACTTAATTATTCATCGTATAATGCTACTATCCCAAGTTTAATTTTTTGTTCGGCAAGTGGTTCTTGCGCTTCACCAGGTATTAATTTTACCCAAATAAGTAGTAATACTGGAGTTACTAAAACCAAAACATTGGTGGTAAAAAACACTGGTTCAAGCGTTGCTTCTGTTATTGATGTTGTTGAATCAAATTTTCCTGCCAGTCTTACGATTTCAAATAATACTTGTAGCAAATTAGAGGTTAATGAGTCGTGTGCTATTACTCTATCGTATACATCAAGTAGCATTGAAAGTGGCTTAGCGATTTTAAATCTATCTTATTCGAATAGCGACGGTTCAAGTAGTTATGTAAATAGTCTAGAAATTAACTATCAAGCATATGCCACATCAAAAGCTCAACTTGTGTATTGTAGCGATTCACAATGTATGACGCAAATTTCCAGTTATAATGTGTCCACTCAAGAAAGCACCCCAATTAGTTTCACTATATATGCAAACAATATTGGTAATGCATCAGCAACTAATGTGAATTTTACTACTGGGTCAAATGCTCGGTTAACTGCAGTTAGCACGTGTGGTTCTACTATGTTGCCAGATGTTCCATGTGCAATTAATGCTACGTATAGCCCAATTGTGGCAGAAACTGGCAGTAATAATTTTACGATTACTGAGTCTACTTCATCTAGCTCTGCTGTCTTACCAGTAAGTTATGTTGCAACACCAGTACCATTAGCACCAGCACTATTAATATATTGTTCTGATGTAGGATGTGTAAATGTTATTAGTAGTATCCCAAGTGCTTTAACTACAAATATAGGTTTAACTACTGCAACAGACTATTACATAAAAAATACAGGAAGACAAATAGCAACTGGGGTTACAACTCGTTTTAGTCCAACTGTTAGTTCGTTAACATTGTCACAGTTTTGTAGCGCAAATAATTTTATTAATGCAGGTCAAATTTGCAGTTTTCAGCTACAATATGCGCCATTACTTACTGAAAGTGGTAGTACTAGTTTAATTAGTAGTTATTATCCATCTGCAGTTGCAACAAGTAAAATAACGTCGGCATTATTAGCTACTTATCAGTCACAAGCAATAGTACCAGTGACGTGTACTTCACCTTGTGGCATAGATCAAGTCATGAGTTGTGCTGCTCAAGCAAATGGTTACTCAACTGCGGAATCTATGTTTAATGTTTGGTTCCCAAATCGTGATGGGTTTAATAACAATGCGCAAACAGGTACTAACTACCCCAATAAAAATTATTATAACTATGGAACCCTAGTGCAAGCGTTTAGTACTTACGAATCATTTGCATGTACTGGTACAGTGGCACAACGTTATCAAGAAGTGGCGGCATTTTTTGCTAATGTGGTTCAAGAAACAGAAATTGGAGGTACTGGGCTTATTGCAAATGGTTTATATCATAGAGGTGAAGAGTATTGTACTAATTCGAAACAAAGGCCGTTTGGACAAGCAAATCTAGACTATTGCTATGCAAATTATTGTAATACTGCTTATCCTGGATGTGAAGTGAAAATTGCATCAAGGTTATTTTATGGTAGAGGTGCATTGCAATTATCTTGGAACTATAATTATAGTGAATATCAAAAGGCTTTTCCTTCTTCTAGGGTATTTGAGAGCCCTGATGCAATGTTAAATAGTAGTTTGGATGGATGGCGTACTGCTGCTTGGTTTTGGATGGGGTATAATCCATACAATGGAACTAAACCTAATCCGCATACAGCATTATTTTCCCCAACAAATTTTGCATGTCATGGTAATACAGGGTTTGCGCAAACAATCAATGTGATTAATGGTGGATTTGAATGTGGGAAAGCATCAGAAGCTCGCCAAACACGACTAAGTAACTACAATCAATTGTTAAATTTCATGAAACAGCCTCAAGAGATGTTTAATAGTACTAATGATTGTAGCACTTGGACGAATTGGGCACTGCCTTGCTAAAGTTTATATTGCACTGCACCTATATGCGCTAGTAATTTCAGTGTAGAATTACTAGCGTAATTTTTTACTATACTTTATTTATATTTAAATCATTGAGTCTATATTTATTAAATGAGTATAGAAAATAACTTATAAAGAGGTGTTCTTATGTCAGACTTACATTCCATAACGGATAATTCAAAATCATTCGCACCAATAACAGAATTTGCTAAAAATGCTAATGTAACTCCAGAAAAATATAAAGAGTTATGTGAGAAGGCTAATACTAATTACGCTGATTTTTGGGGAGAATTAGCGTATAACAATATAACGTGGAATAAAAACTTTAATAGTGTTCTTAATGAAAGTGAAGCTCCGTTTTATAAGTGGTTCGAAGATGGTGAGTTAAATGTATCATATAACTGTATTGATAGGCATTTAAATACTCAGCCAAACAAGGTTGCCATAATTTTTGAATCTGATGATGGTGTAGTTACAACTGTTACTTATCGAGAACTCTATATTAAAGTGTGCAAATTTGCTAATGGCTTAAAGTTACTTGGTGTTAAAAAAAGTGATAGAGTTGTAATATATATGCCACATAGTATTGAGGCTATCGTGGCTATGCTATCATGTGCACGTATTGGCGCCATCCATTCCGTAGTCTTTGGCGGATTTTCTGCCAAATCCTTGGCGGATAGAATCATGGATGCAGATGCGAAATATTTAGTGACAGTTAATGGTTATATGCGTGGTGGTAAAAAATTTAAAGTTAAAGATGAAGTAGATAATGCAATTAAATTATTACCGAGCAATCAATTAAACAATGTTATTGTTCAAAATAGAATTGATGAATCGTGCAGTATGCAAATCCATCGTGATGAGTGGTGGGATGATGTAATTAAAAATGTGTCAGATATTTGTACTCCAGAATTTGTTGCCAGTGAACACCCACTATTTATTTTATATACATCAGGTTCAACAGGCAAACCTAAAGGTGTACAGCATTCGAGCGCAGGGTATTTACTTGGGGCTATTTTAACTATGCAATGGGTTTTTGATTACAAAACTTCTGATATTTTTTGGTGTACCGCAGATATTGGTTGGATAACTGGGCATACTTATGTATGTTATGGGCCAATGGCAGTTGGTGCTACACAAGTTATTTTTGAAGGTGTACCTACATACCCAAATGCTTCAAGATTTTGGCAAATCATAGAAAAGCACAAAGTATCAGTATTTTATACTGCACCAACAGCGATACGGGCATTAATTAAACTCGGTGCCGATTTACCTAATCAATCTGATTTGTCTTCATTGCGATTATTAGGTACGGTAGGTGAGCCAATTAATCCACAGGCATGGCGATGGTATTATGAAACTATTGGTAAGAGCAGGTGTCCGATTGTTGATACATGGTGGCAAACAGAAACTGGTTGTAATATGTTAGCTCCTCTTCCTGGTGTTACAGCATTAAAACCAGGTTCATGTACTTTTCCGATTCCTGGTATTTTTGCAGGAATTGTTGATGAAAATGGACATAATGTTGGGCTTGGTGGTAGTGGTAGTCTTGTGATTAAAAAACCATTTCCCTCCCAATTCAGAACTGTTTGGGGTGATAATGAGAGATTTAAAAGTGCATATTTTCCTGTAGAAATAGCTAACAGTAAATATTATTTAGCAGGTGATTCAGCGCATTTAGATGCTGATGGTTATTTTTGGGTATTAGGTCGATTGGATGATATTCTAAAAGTATCAGGTCATAGACTTGACACAATGGAAATCGAGTCAGCATTGGCGTCTCATCCAAGCATAGCTGAAGCTGCTGTAGTGGGTAAACCACATGATATTAAAGGTGAGTCAGTATTTGCTTTTGTGGTATGTAAAAATGGAAAATCACCAACGCCTGATACAGTAGAAAGTTTAAAAACTGAGTTACGTAATTGGGTTGGTAATGAAATAGGAGCTATAGCAAAACCAGATGATATAAGATTTGGCGACAACTTACCCAAGACTCGATCGGGTAAAATCATGCGTCGACTCTTACGCAATATTGCAAGAGGGGAGGCAATTACACAAGATATTTCTACGTTAGAAAATCCAAGTAGTATTGAACAACTACAGCGTGAGTAGTTGCGAATAAATAGCAGAGATTGTTCCTTAATTGTAACCTATTTAATAACATAACTAAGCTACTTAATACATTTAATTCTCGTGTCGCAGTTCGACTAGATAATTCCGCAATATTTAGGGAATTCTGTATAATGAAAAACTATTAAATATGGTAAAATATTGATTATTGCAACAATTAAGCTAAGAATGGACAAAATATTATGTCGCAAGAATTAAGGCCACTACCGTTAAGTATCTCAGATATAGGAACTATCTTAAATAATAATTTTATCTACGTTGATAAAACAAAGTATGTATACGATATGGTTAAGTTACCTGGGAAGTTTTTCTTATCACGGCCACGTCGGTTTGGTAAAAGCACTTTACTGTCAACGTTAAATGAGGTTTTTCTTGGTAAAAAAGAATTATTTAAAGATCAGTGGATATACAATAGTAGCTGGGATTGGCAAGAATATCCAATAATTAGGTTGGATTTTAATGTAGATAAAGATGTAGATTTACGGCAATATATTAAAGAAAAATTAAAAATCATTGCTGTTAAATATGATGTATTTAATCTAGATGATTTTAACCGCTTATCCTATGGGTTATATTTTAATGAATTAATTAATAGGCTTTTTAACAAATTTAATGAATGTCAGGTAGTAATATTAATTGATGAATATGATAAACCAATTTTGGACGCCATTGATAATTTAGATGAGGCTTATGAGAGACGTGATATACTTAAAGGGTTTTATACGGTAATTAAAGGGATTGATGAAAATATTCGTTTCGTGTTTTTAACTGGAGTAACCAGATTTAGTAAAGTTGGGGTATTTAGTGATCTAAATAATCTAACAGATATCACGCTAGATAAGAAGTTTGCGGCAATTTGTGGGATTACCCAAAATGAATTAGAAAATAACTGCAAAGATTATATTGAAAATTTAGCGAACCTTGAACAGCTAAGTTATGCTGAGTGTTTGTTAAAAATTAAAAAATGGTATAATGGTTTTCGTTTTAGTGAAGATGGTGATTCG
>CAITEL010000126.1 GCA_903891375.1 uncultured Neisseriaceae bacterium | reverse complement strand
GTTTGATATTTCAATTATTGAAATTGCTGATGTTGATGGTGAAAGTCAATTTGAGGTATTGTCAACTAATGGTGATACATTCTTAGGTGGAGAAGACTTTGATCAACGTTTAATTGATTATATTATTACAGAATTCCAAAAAGAGCAAGGCATTGATTTAAAAAAAGACGTGATGGCTCTTCAACGTTTGAAAGATGCAGCTGAGAAAGCTAAAATTGAGTTATCTTCATCTACTCAAACAGAAATCAATCTTCCATACATTACTATGGATGCAAATGGGCCAAAACATTTGGTTCAAAAAATTACTCGTGCTAAATTCGAGTCAATTGTTGATGATTTAGTGGTGCGTACTATTGAACCATGCAAAACAGCATTAAAAGATGCAGGCTTAAGCCCATCTGATATTGATGATGTTATTTTAGTTGGTGGCCAAACACGTATGCCTAAGGTACAAGATCAAGTTAAAGAATTCTTTGGTAAAGAACCTAGAAAAGATGTGAACCCAGATGAAGCTGTTGCAGTTGGTGCTGCTATTCAAGGTTCAGTATTGTCAGGTGATAGAACCGACGTACTACTACTTGATGTGACTCCATTATCATTAGGTATTGAGACATTAGGCGGTGTATTTACTAAGTTAATTAATAAAAATACTACAATTCCAACCAAGGCTGCTCAAACATTCTCTACTGCAGATGATAATCAAACCGCAGTAACAATACATGTGTTACAAGGTGAGCGTCAAATGGCTACAGGTAACAAAAGTCTTGGTCAATTTAATCTTGGTGATATTGCACCTGCACCACGTGGGTTACCACAAATAGAAGTTGCGTTTGATATTGATGCTAATGGTATTTTACATGTATCTGCGAAAGATAAAGCTACAGGTAAAGAGAGTAAGATCACTATTCAAGCAAGCTCTGGTTTATCTGAAGAAGAAATCCAACGTATGGTGAATGATGCTGAGGCGCATGCTGAAGAAGACAAAAAAGCTTCAGAAATGGTGCAATCACGTAATAATGCAGATGCAATGATTCATTCAACACGCAAATCTTTAACTGAGCATGGTGATAAAGTTGATGC
Source organism: uncultured Neisseriaceae bacterium (assembly GCA_903891375.1). Taxonomy (GTDB): domain Bacteria; phylum Pseudomonadota; class Gammaproteobacteria; order Burkholderiales; family UBA11063; genus Aquella. The sequence goes on along the minus strand of CAITEL010000126.1, from coordinate 11,784 downwards.
GACTACTAAAGAAAATATAGAAGCTGCAATTAAAGATGTTGAAGAAGCATTAAAGTCGGATGATAAAGAAACTCTTGAAGCTAAAGTACAAGCATTAATGACGGCGTCACAAAAACTTGGTGAAATGATGTATAAAGACATGCAGGATAAACAAGGTGCTACACCTGAAGGTGGAGCTGAGTCTACTACACAAAATGCAGATGCTAAAGATGCAGACGTAATTGATGCTGAGTTTACTGAAGTTAAGAACGATAAAAAAACTTCATAAACACCACACAACATTATCTTTTACTTTAAAAACCGTGTGTTAATCTAACACACGGTTTTTTTATACCATATTTCGACAGACCACTCCACCTCTAAACCCAAGATTTGAATATGATTAATATAAGTTGTTTTTACATATTAGATATACATATTTATACATTGTACCATAATATAAGAATGAATTAAAATCTAAGATGTGTTTTTGTCGATAAATATATATTGCAAAATGGAGTGAAAGATAAATTTTAAATATTTTTCATATCTTATATAAATAATACTATAGGAGTTTTATTAAATGAAATTAAATGCTTTAGTTAAACTGTTAGTTTTTGTAACTACAGTTGTTATTTTGACTTCTTGTGGAGGTGGCTCTGCTAGTTCAGGTGGTGGTTCTAGTGGCGGTGGTGGTGGCGGCGGTGGCGGGAATGATCCACAACCCTCCCCAGTAAATGTTATAAGCAATATTACTCCGAATAAATATGCAAATATGAGTAGTTTTGTTGATTCGACAACTTCTACATCTACCATACAGGCTAAATCAAGCAAATTAGCGTCGTCTACGAACACAATGGGAAATACTTCATTATCAAGTTGTGTAAATAATCTTGCGTTATCGCTTATCAATACTAATTCAAGTAATGTGTGGTGGCAAACATACACTGTACATGTAAAGAATAACGGTTCTACTCCATGTTCTATTAGTGGGTTACAAATTGCGCTTCCCGCCTATTATACTGATAATGGAGTTAGTAAATTAGCTGATAATAGTTTTAGTTTTACTGGAAGTTATTGGGGGCAGTCAACGTATTTAGCGGGTACTTTATCTTACAATATGACGCAATTAATTTCAAATCCAATAATTCCTGGTACGCAGGGTTGTACGTGGGGTGGTGCAGGATGGTCTGATGCAGGACAATGTGTATTAGCAGCAAATAGTGAGACTGATTTATTTAGTGGTGGGGCAACTATTGCGCAGAACAATGTAAATTATGCCTTTGATTTTACAAAAGCATCACAAGGTATAAAATTTCTTGGAATAACACCACCAACACCGACTCCTACATTTGAAAGTGGTATTATAACAGTAAATATTAATAATTTAACATTAGTGAATAAGTGGGCTACAGTTAATGTGCTTAACAATGACTCAAAAGTTGTAATTGGTAATTATCCATTTAGCTTAGAAAGTGCAACTAATAGCTTTACTGTTAGTTCATTACCTCAAGGTAACTATACTTTTAGTATTAGTGTCGAATCAAATGCACAGATAAATTATGCGCTATCACCTAATGTAATAACATTAACGAGTGCTAATCCAACTCAAACGGAAAATATTAGTGTTAATCAATTTACGCCAGCACCAAGCTATACTCAGTTAAAAATAACAGCACCAAGGATGCCAAATATTGCAAATTTACCAAGCACAATATCGGTATCAGTTATTAATGGTGGACAAAAGCAATTATTAGCGATCCCTTGGGGGCAATCACAAAGTATTACGTTATTGGAAAGTGCAATTCCATATAATTTAGTGTTACAGGGTGCATGTGACGTGGTGCAAGGTGTGTGTTATATGCCAAATGCTCAAACAGTAGTAGCTAGTGCAACAACGCAAAATCTTACTTTAAGTTATGCGGAATCTGTACCTGTTGCAACTAGTAATGTGCAATTTAATGTAATTGAATCTGCGACTAACCCACTAAGTGTAACATTTTTAGATTCAGATCAGGGGTCATTATTATTTGGAGGAAACTTAGCTTTAGTGTCTGGACTAAATAATTTTAAATTTCCAACAACTTTGGGGGCAGGTTCCACCTATAGTAGCTTAATTAGTTATAAAGTATCAGGCAATGGTGTTATTATCACTGGTGGGGATGGAACTTTTACCAGTAGCATTACTCCGCAAACTTTTAATATAACGGTAACAATACCAAGTGTGAGTAGTGTGATCTTCTCACCATATAAAGATGTTACAGTTAATATGAATTGGAATAATAATGTTATATCAACTAAGATAACGAATACTACTAATTTTGTAACACCTGTTGTGCAAGTGAGAAATAATTCATTAAAGAATTTAAATAATATTTCTTTAGCTTTTGCTTCTGGTAATTGTGGTAGTGAAACTTGGGCTGGAATTACACCTGATGCATTGGCTACGGCAAACTTACAAAATTTTGCTACTAATGGGATTAATTATACAATTTCAACTGGTGGGCAATCTGGTGCATTTACTTGTGATGATAATGCGACTCATGATGGGATGAGTAAATTTATGAAAAGGTATTATACTTCAAGTATGGTTGGGTTAGATTTGGATATTGAGAATAACCTTACTCCTACACAATTATCTAATTTAATGAATGCAATGAAGTGGGTGCAACAAAATTATCCAAGCGTTAATATTAGTTTAACATTGGCTACTTTTGCGGCACAAACTGGTGGTGCGGCAATCCCAGATGATGGTAGAACTGGCGGTATGTTGGCTGTGCGTGCGTTAAATTCAGCAGGAGTATCTAATTATACTATTAATCTGATGACGATGGATTATGGTTCACCAGCTTCTTCAAATATTTGTGTGGTTAAAAATGGATTATGCGATATGGGGCAAAGTGCAATTCAAGCAGCACAAAATGCAGTGGCTCAGGTAAAAATGGTTGACCCTACATTTAATTTATCACGTATAGAATTAACGCCTATGATTGGAGATAATGATGTGCGCGATGAAATATTTAGTCAGACAGATGCTCAAACTGTACTAACATTTGCTCAGCAAAATAATTTACGTGCAGTGCATATGTGGTCATTTGATAGAGACACGAATTGTAGTCCACTCACTAGTAGTGCCTCAGCGATTTGTAATAACTCAAATAAAGGTAATTTTGATTTTTCTAATATATTTTTAGGTGGTAGTTCTCCACAGCCAAAGCCAATTCCACCTACTCCAGTATATCAAGGGAATTTATCAATTACTGTGAATAGTAGTAGTGTAACTTGCACTAATTGGACGCCATTAACAATTAGCCTCCTTAATGGGGATAATATTCAAGTAGCTGAGAGCACGTTTAATAGTTGTGGAAGTAATAAAACGTTATTATTTAATAACTTAACTGCGGGAAACTATCATATAACTACTGGGGCTGAAACTGGTTATCAGGTATATGTCAATCCTTCATTGGTGAATGTAATTGCCAATCAAACAGCAACTGCAAGTATTACCTTTACTCAGCAAGTGGCTGGAAGTAAAGTGCTAAGTATATTTTGGTGTGGTTTTAGTGGTAACTATTGTGGGCAATCAACTACAGATGATGTAAACGCTAAAGCTACTCACGTAATTATGGCATTTGCTAATTCTAATGCTGATGGTTCAATTAGTACTGATACGATGCCAACCGCCTTAATTTCTGGATGGCATGCTACAGGTAAAAAAGTACTTATATCGGTTGGTGGGCAAAATGGAAATTGGGATGTGATTTTTAGTAGTAGTACTAATCAACAAAATTTTATCACTAGTGTTATAAATACAATTAAGAATGCAGGTATTGATGGTGTTGATTTAGATATTGAGGCATATGCGACAGCTCCAACTACGGTTGCAACAGTAATAAATAATTTACGTACGCAAATGGATGCGCAATTTGGCACTAATCCACGTAAGTTAATTATTGTGAGTCCTGAAGATGTTACGATATACCAAGGTTTACCAAGCACACAAGGTGTTGCGGGTCAAGCATATAATTATTTTATTCCAATTATAAAAAATGCAATAAATGCCATTGATTATGTACAACCGCAGTTTTATAACAATTGGTATGATGGTTATGCAGGTGGTACGAGTAATTATTTATTAGATGTTTATTTAAATTGGACTAATCAACAAGGGTTAGCACCAGCATCGTGGGGTATTACTCCTTTTGCACCTAGTGTATTTGCAGGTGTTCCACAAAATAAATTAATTATTGGACTACTAGCATCAACTAGTGCAGGTGGTTCAGCTTATTATGCATTACCATCAACTATTGTGAGTGTAATCAATACGTTGCAAAGTACATATAGTAGCAATGTTGCAGGTGTAATGCTTTGGGATAGTAACTGGGATAAATTAAATGGTGATTTAATTAGTAATACGGCAGCGGCTCAATTGGGCTTATAGTTTTTCACTTTTTCAAAAAATACCGAGTTTATCATTATATATTCTCGGTATTTTTATTTCTGCGTTAATATGACGATATTATGTTACAATATCATTAAGTAGCAGTTATCTAGTTATCTAATGCTCTTTCTAGGATTATTTTTGAAGTGTATACACCCATTCACAGATTCAAGTCCCATGTTTGTTGCCAAGCCACGTACTTACGAGCTGTAGTTGTTGTAGCTTGGCGCCTTCATGAATCTTGAATCTATTTGAGTATATTTTCCGTACTCAATATTATTTAGCTAATATTTTCTGTACATTTTGAACAATTGACGTCTGAGGGTTAGTTGTGTCACCATCTAATTCCCAAAACATAGTCCCACCAAGATGGTTACTAGTGACATAAGTCGCTTTTGCAGTAGCAGACCATACATCATCATAACTAACAAATGTATTTGTGGGTGCACTAAATCCCCACGGTTGCATAGCTACTTTTCCGTAAGTATTAAATAAACTTAGCCCAGAGCCTGTAGCAATGATATTATAAAAAACAGTACTTTGTATTCCAGCAATAGGATTTGCACTACCACATCCTGTTACAGGGTTATTTACAGGGTTTATTAAACATTTATAATCAAGAATCCCACCTTCATAGTCACCATAACCAGTTCCAGTAATAGTTTGAAATAATCCGCCATTAGTGGTGGAACTAACCGCCATAGTTCTGGCATAAAGTGGAATACCTACGACTAACTGTGATGGGGCCATACCCTGATTTTTATAAGCATTAACTGAATCTTGGATGGACCAACCAGTATCTTGGCCAACCATAATACCAGCAGGAATATTTGAAAATGCATAATTGGCTTGAAAATATGCGGCTGAGCTTACTTCGAAGCCACCATGATAGTCATAACTCATAATATTTATGCTATTAACCAGTTTAGATACCTGAGCCCAATAATTAGATATAGCATTAGGATTGTTAGTGGTATCTTGCAATGCCATAACTCTATCTCGTCCACCATTAACCGCAAGAGTTAGAGTGTACTGTTTGCCATCTTGTTTACTCGCTTGGCTAAGGGCTTGATTTAAGATCGTGAAAAATGCCAAAGATTGTTTTGCTGGAGCTTGATTGTTCGTATAATCAGACCACCATTCCCAATCAATATCAATACCATCGAAATTACTAGCTCGCATTAAAGCGATGGATTGATTGGCAAAATTTTGCATACTGGTTGTGCTGGATGCTAATTGCATAAACATTGGTGCAGTTGTTATTCCGTTATTAGTCCAACCACCAAATGATAATTTGGCGTGCAAGTATGGATATTGGAATGTAGCGCGTGTAATTGCACTAAATCCCCAGCTATCAGCAGACGCATCCAGTGATTTTATATTACCTGTTGCTGGGTCAAATCCAATGAAAGCAAAAATTACTTCATTGATGCTATTAAATGGAATATTATACGGATTATATTGGCGGCCCCATACGGACCATTCAGCATAATATCCAATATTAGCAAAACCATTACCAGGATCTTGGCATTGAGTAGCGCTACACGGTTGTGCCATTGATAAAGGTTGATTATCCACTATAATAGAATATACGATAGGGTCAGTAACACCAGGCATTATTATTGATGCTCCAGAATTGGTTCCCATTACATCACAACTTGTGTTATTAAAATTAAAAGTTCCTGTCATGGTTGTAGTGTATTTATTTCCAGAACTGGTTGTTGTAATACTTGGGTATGAACCACCAAAACAATTACCCCAACCAGCAGCAGGGTTAAAATTAGATACAAAAGTTAAGCTCTTACCAGTTGCAATACCTTGTACACTTAAAGTTACTTTATTATTATAATCTTTAAATGGAGCGATATAATCAAATGTTCCAGCAGTAACTACACCTTTGGTATAAATAAAGTCAACACTGTCAACATTAGATGAAATGGTTTGCACTGAAGGTGTTCTATAACCTGCTACCGCACTTGGGGTTGCAACTACGGTATCGGATGCTATAAATGTGTAGTTGCTACTAACTAAATTATCAATTTGATACTTAAAATTAGCTGTAACATCTGCAAATTGTACAGTTGGTTTACTGCCAGCTGGTAAGCCAGCTACGTTAAATGCTACGGAAGTTAGACCACTTAGAACTTTAGTATAGTTAACAGTTTGGTTATTCGTTTGCCCTGCAACTATGCTAACTGGCGTATTGTGAAGCGAGTAATAGATTCCTTGTAGTGGATCTCCTATTCCCTCAATTGTTACAAAATAAGAGTCAGTTGCGAGTAGATTGTCAAATTTTACGCTACCACCCATACTAATTGTGCTATATTTTGTGGAGCCTGTTGTGGCATCAGTTAGATTAATTTGCATATTTGTTATAGTTTTGAGGATATTGAAATCAGATACGTTATTTATATTTGCAAGGGCAATAACAACATTACCATATTTACTTGGTTGTGGTTTACTATAATTAAATGCAATATTTTCTTGTGCAGTTTGACTGGCTAAAACCGAGATTGGGTTTGCAGAAATTACATATTGTGTATTATTTGGTAAACTTGATTCAATAACAGAAAAATTATACTGTCCTGCATTAAGGTTTGTAATAGTTATTGATTGAGATAAATTATTATAAGGGTTATATGTAAATGATTGAAGAGATGTTAGTCCTGAACCATTTAGCACTATAGTTATATTACAACTCTTTAGTGAAGTACAAATTTCGTTTAGATTACCACCATTCAAACTAAGTTTAATACTACCAGACTCAACAGGTGGAGGCGGTGGTGGTGGTGGTGGCGGCGGAGTGTCGCCACCTATTACTATTGAGTCAACTGTTGCCGAAGTTATTGCACTTCCCAATGATGTGTTCACTGTATATGTGTTTACACCATTTGGTGGTACTTGTGCCCAAGAGCAGTAATCACCATCGCAATTAGGTGCGACAATATGGATAACACTATTACCATTACCTGTACTTAATCCAGTTGTGGTCATCCATGGACTACCAGTTTGGGCGATTTCTCCACTAGATGTGACGGGAGAGTTATTTATTTTAAAACCAGTGATAACAACATCAATATCACCACCTTGTCCAGTACTACAAGTGTTTTTAACACTAAATACTAATTGGGCGGTTGACCACCATTCTGATGAATTTATTACTGTTTTATAATTTTGTTGATTACCCATGTTTTGTAGTTGAAAGCAAGAATTATTTATTTGAGGGGTAGTACTTATTAAACTGGTTTTTTCCCTCAATTTATTATCGGCTACACTATTCTTTGTGCTAATTGATGCAGGGGTATGAATTTGCTGAGTACTTGAGATTAATGATGTGTTAGTGTTTGGGTTAGTATTGGGTGTACTACTACTTGTTGAACCACTACTTCCACCACAGGATGCTAATATTCCAAATAAAAATGTGAGACAAAATGTGCCAAAATATTGTTTTTTCATTTTTTAATCTCCAAAAAATTTAGAGCAATCTACATAGATTTTAAACTACTTTAATTTGATTTGTCAATTAATTAATTCTAATTATAACATTTTAAATAGACTTTTATGATACAATACATACTTAATTTGAACCTTTTATAAATCAAATTAAATATGAAACAAAAAAACAGCCCTTATTCAATAAATACTCTCGTTAAGCATCCCATTTTAAATGTGAATGTATATACATTTTTTATATTCGAACAATATTCGAACAAAATCAAAACAAAATTCTCCAATTTCTATTATTTCACTCACCTTTTTAGGTGAGTTTTTTTAAGGTGTGCTACATATGGATAATACTCAACTAATTTTGGCCCTTTTTGATAATCAAATGATCAAATTTGGAGAATTTACTTTAAAATCAGGAAAGAAATCCTATATTTATGCAGATATCCGCACATCTATCTCATACCCGAGTATTTTTAAAGAAATTTGTACACGGTTTAATCAATTATTAGAGGGGTTAACGTATGATTTGATTTGTGGTGTTCCGTACTCAGCATTAACTTTTGCTAGTGCCATTGCGTATACAAATAGTATTCCAATGTTATTAAAACGTAAAGAAACAAAGGATTACGGCACTAAAAAAATCCTTGAAGGAGTATTTTCTCCAAATCAATCGGTAGTGTTAATTGAAGATGTGGTTACCACTGGTGCCAGTATTTTAGAAACAACTGCAGTGTTAGAAGATTTTAGATTAGAAGTTAAAGATATATGCATTTTAATTGAACGCAATCAAGGTGGTAAAGAGTTGCTAGAAAATATGGGATATAAGGTGCATGGGGTTATGGATTTATACCAAATTATAGAGGTGCTTTATTCTGCCAACAAAATTACAAGTGACGAGAAAACACTAGCGCTTAATTCAATAAAATTATAGGGTAAGAAAACATGCTTAAAGATAGTTTAATTCCAGCAAAACTAGTTTTAGAAAATGGCGCTGTGTTTTATGGGGTGGCCCCCGCATGGCAACAATCTACTACTTTTGGTGAAGTAGTATTTAATACGGGTATGACAGGCTATGAGGAAACCTTAACAGATCCATCATACAGTGGGCAGATTTTAACCTTTACCTTTCCTATTATTGGTAATTATGGGGTAAGTAATGGAGATAATTGGGAATCCAAAAAAATCCATGTTAAAGGCGTAATTTGTCAAACAACATATGACACACCACAGCATTATGCAAGTGTTAAATCATTTTTTGATTGGTTAAAAGTTGAAAATACGCCCATAATATTAGGTATTGACACACGTGCTTTAACTAAAGTAATTCGTGAGTATGGGGTAATTAATGGGGCTTTTGTTTATGATGATACTGTGCCATCAAAATTTCCAGATAGTATGGCAATAAACTGGGTAGAAGAAGTTAGTTGTAGAAAAGCTACAGTGCATGGTAATGGTAAACATAAAGTGATTTTAGTTGATTGTGGTAGTAAAGAAAATATTTTGCGAAACTTATTAAAGTTTGACACCACAGTTAAAGTAGTGCCGTTTAGTTATGATTATTTAAATGATGAATACGATGGGGTGTTTCTATCTAATGGGCCAGGAGACCCGAAGCAATGTACTACTACAATTACCATCTTACAAAAAGCACTACAACAAGATAAACCAATCTATGGTATATGTTTAGGTTCGCAATTAATGGCATTAGCAGTTGGGGCGAATACATATAAATTAAAATTTGGGCATAGGGGACAGAACCAACCATGTATGGATTTATTTAGTCAGCATTGTTACTTAACTAGTCAAAATCATGGTTATGCAATTGATGATACTACATTACCACCTGATTGGATGGTAAACTATCGTAATATTAATGATAGTACAGTAGCGGGTATTATCCACAAAACAAAAGCATTTGCATCGGTACAATTTCATCCTGAGGCGGCACCAGGGCCACATGATACATTTTTCTTTTTTAAACAATTTATAAGTAAGTTAGAAGAGGCACAACAGTTATGAATAAAACCATCAAATTTAAAAATGTATTAATTCTTGGCTCAGGTGGTTTACGTGTTGGACAAGCTGGAGAGTTTGATTATTCTGGTTCACAAGCTATAAAAGCCTTTAAAGAGGAGGGGTTAAAAACGGTTTTGGTTAATCCAAATATTGCAACAGTACAAACCGATAAATCTATGGCCGATGAAATTTATTTTGTACCATTAGAGGTTAAATATGTAACTGAAATTATCGAAAAAGAAAAAATTGATGCAATAGCCTTAGGCTTTGGTGGGCAAACAGCTCTTAATTTAGGTTTAGAATTATATAAATCTGGAGTGCTTGGCAAGTTTGGTGTTGTGGTTCTTGGTTCTTCAATTGAGGCGATTGATAATACAGAAGATCGCGGATTGTTTCGTGATATCTTAGAGGCTAATGAGATAAAAACTCCAATGAGTAAATTAGCTATAAGCATTGGTGAAGCTGTGACATATGCTAGAAATATTGGTTACCCAGTAATGATACGTTCTGGATTTTCTTTAGGTGGTCTTGGTTCTTGTCGGGTTAATGATGAAATTGAGTTAAAAGAAAAGGTAGCACAAGCATTATCAGGTGCGCCACAAATTTTAGTAGAAGAATACTTAGTTGGTTGGAAAGAATTTGAATATGAAATAGTTCGTGACATGGCTGGTAATTCGTTGACAATTTGCAATATGGAAAACCTAGATCCAATGGGAGTACATACAGGGGAGAGCATTGTAATTGCTCCAGCACAAACGCTAAATAATCAGGAACACCAACTATTACGAGATATATCATTGCGTTGTGCGGCAATTTTTAATATTATTGGTGAGTGTAATATTCAATTTTCAGTTAATCCAGTAAATGGTGACTATCGTGTGATTGAAATGAATCCTCGCTTATCACGTTCAAGTGCATTAGCCTCAAAAGCCACTGGTTATCCATTAGCCTTTGTGGCTGCAAAAATTTGTTTGGGGTATTTACTTCACGAACTAAAAAATCAAGTTACAAAAAAAACTACTGCGTTTTTTGAACCTGCATTAGATTATGTGGTGGTAAAGATACCACGTTGGGATACGCATAAGTTACAACTAGCTGAGCGTACGATTGGTACAGAAATGAAGAGTGTTGGTGAGGCAATGGGTATCGGTCGAACATTTCCCGAAGCACTACAAAAAGCAATTCAGATGTTAAATATAGGGGCTTCTAGTTTATATGATTACCCATGGGTAATTCAGAACATAAAAAATGAAATAGAATTTGCGACGGATAGACGTATTTTTGCTTTATTTCAATGGTTTTATAATGATGGTGATTTGGCCCAAGCGCATAATTTATCTAGAATTGATTATTGGTTTTTAACACAGGTTCAAGAAATAGCTTTATATGCTAAAGAATTATCAGTGCTTACCATACTTACCAATCATCAATTATTAAGAGCAAAGCAATTAGGTTTTAGTGATTTAACCTTAGCTAAATTATTACATAAAACAGAAACCGAGGTTAGACAATTAAGAATATCATTAAATATGCTACCTAAAATTAAACAAATTGATACATTAGCAGGTGAATTTGAAGCCCAAACTAATTATTTATATTTAACTTATCATGGGCAAAGTCACGATATTGAACCATCCAAAAATAACCTGTGTATCATTGGTTCTGGGCCATATTCTATAGGCTCGTCGGTTGAATTTGATTGGTGTACTGTTAATCTATCTAGAGAATTTAGGCAAGCCAACCGTGAGGTTATTATAATAAATTCTAATCCAGAGACGGTGTCAACCGATTATGATGAATCAGACCGTTTATATTTTGAGCCATTATCTTTAGAAAGAGTGCAAGATATTTTAGATTTTTTGCCAGTACAGAAGGGTCGGTAAAGTGCAGAAAGATTCCGC
>CAITEL010000125.1 GCA_903891375.1 uncultured Neisseriaceae bacterium | reverse complement strand
CTTTAATATAGGCTAGCCCCTTGGCCCCATAGTTAGCTACAAATTTTGTGTATTCATCAATTTCTTTACGTGATAAACTAACAGTATTTGGCAGTTTAATTGCAACAATACGGCCGTTTGGCATGTTAGCTACTGAGTTAAACACTTTGAAACCACAGTTTTTTAATTGTGTGGTTAGATCTATAAATTTAAGCGGAATACGTAAGTCTGGTTTGTCTGAGCCATAATAATACATTGCATCATGATATGTCATCACTGGTAATTCAGGTATTTCTACATTTAAAACATCTTTAAAAATACCTCGAAACATTTTTTCGGCAATCCCACGAATTTCTACTTCATTCAAAAATGAAGTTTCAATATCGATTTGAGTAAATTCAGGTTGGCGATCAGCTCTTAATGCCTCATCACGAAAGCAACGTACAATTTGGTAATAGCGATCAAAACCAGATACCATGAGTAACTGTTTAAATAATTGTGGTGATTGCGGTAGGGCATAGAAATGTCCCTTGTTGGTGCTTGATGGTACTAAAAAATCACGTGCGCCACCTGGGGTGGTACGAGTTAAAAATGGAGTTTCAATATCAATAAAATTATGGTCATCCAAGAATTGACGTATTTTACTGGTAAGTTTGTGGCGTAAACGAATATTATGTTGCATTTTTTTGCCACGTAAGTCAATAATACGGTGCGACATGCGGTTTATTTCGTTGGTGGTTTCGTCATCAACTAAAATAGGTACGGGCAATGAGGTATTTAGTATGGTGATTTTTTCAGCAACAACTTCAATATTGCCAGTTTTAAGTTCCGTATTTGGATTTGGGCGTGCACGCACAACTCCTGTTACTTCTAGCACGTACTCGTGTTTTATCTGTTCGGCATCGTGAAAACAATCGCTCTCAGGCATAGCAATACATTGTAATAAGCCTTCACGGTCACGTAAATCAAAAAATACAAGGCCACCTAAATCACGGCGTTTATGCACCCAACCTTTAATGGTAATTGTTGTACCTATGTGTTCGTTATTGATTAATCCACAGTAGTTTGTTCTTTGCATGTGTTTTTCCTTAATTTTAAATGATTTTATACTTAGAACCAATGAAACCCTTTAGCTAGCATGCCACCAATAGCAACTACTACACCAATACCAGTCCAGATTATGAATTTCAATGAGTCATAACGTAACTGCTCAATTTTTAGTTCGATTCCATGAATTTTAGCATTCACTTTCTCTATCTCAAGATGTAAGTCACCTTTAGTTATTGCTTCCTTACTATTAAAAATTTGTGTGGTGCGTTCTGTAGTTAGTTCCATGATATTATCAATAACATGTTCCATCTCTTGTGCTTGTACTTCGGCAATATTTTGGCTTACTCCAGCATTGCGTAGTTTTTTTACATATTCAATTGTATCAAAGTATTTATGATTTAAAATTATAGCCATATTACCTCTTTTATTTATATTTTGTTAGTAATGATAACGATATTATACCATAAAAGCTTATTTAAGTGAGCATGGAAGATCCTTATAGTGATATAATTTATCCCTCGATTAATGTGCTTTTTTATTAGGTTATTAATTTTATGAAAAATTTTTTATTATTGTCAAGTATTACAGCATTATGTGTGGCTTGTGGTGCTGGTACAAATACAAGCGCAACGTCTCAAAATATATGTACCTCAACTAGTAGTGGAGCTAGTAATGCACAAATTTGTTTACAATCAAATAATTGTATTAATATGCCAGCTAATACATCTTGTCAAATTACCGTAACATACAATAGTACTTTTAATGCTACAACGTTAGGTACACCGCAATCAATAATAACTTCACCGTTTACGTTAGTACCACTATCCTCATGTCCAATAGTAAGTAGTTCACAAAGTACATGTATATTTACAGTTAATTATACGACTGGTGGAGGTACAGAGAGTGCGCCATTTACTTTAAATAGTATTAATTTTCCACCAAACAATAATGGTGTAATTACATCTAGCATCAACATTAACGGGCAATAAAACACATTCACGCATCCGTAGCTCAGTTGGATAGAGTGTCAGTTTCCGAAACTGAAGGTCACAGGTTCGATCCCTGTCGGGTGCACCATCACTACAATATGACATAGGATTTTTTAATGATAAAATATCAAATAAATTTAAAGTATCAACAACATATATTCGCAGTACAACTCTCATTTATAGCATCTTCTACACAGCATGAATTAAAACTACCAACATGGATACCTGGTAGTTACATGATTCGTGAGTTTAGTAAAAATATTATTGACATAAACGTCGAACAGAATAACATTAAAACTACGATTGAACAACATAATAAAAACACGTGGATGTTATCAAATCTAACCATTGATACTGAAGTTATAGTAGCATATAATGTATACGCTTATGATTTTGGGATTCGTACGGCTTATTTAGATGATGAGCGTGCATTTTTTAACCCAAGTAGTTTATGTTTATATGTTGTTGGTACAGAGTCTAATGAACATATTATTAAAATTAATAAATTACCTGATAACTTTGAAATAGCAACTGGATTAAAAAAAATCAATACTAATGAGTACAGTGCGAGTAATTATGATGAATTAATAGACTCACCATTTGAAATCTCATATATATGGACATTACCTTTTACTGTAAAAAATGTGAAGCATACTCTTGTTTTAAGTGGAATTATTAACCCATTTGATAAAGATAAATTAATTGCGGATATTTCTAAAATTTGTGCAGCACAGATTGATCTATTTGGTGGCAAAGCACCATTTGATAATTATACATTTTTATTGAATCTTGGGGGTGAAGTATTTACAGGATTAGAACATAGAAACTCCTCGGCATTATTAGCTCCTTATTATTCTTTACCTACACCAGCAGATTTAGGTACTACTCCAGAAATACGCACCGATTATCTTAAACTATTGGGCTTGATTAGTCACGAGTATTTTCATAGTTGGAACGTGAAACGAATAAAACCAGAGGCTTTCTCGCCATATAACTTAAATGAAGAAAACTACACTAAACAATTGTGGTGGTTTGAGGGTGTCACTTCATATTATGATGATTTAATGTTATATAGAAGTGGTGTAATTGACTTGAAGTGTTATTTGCAATTAATTTTAGATAATATCAATAATGTGTATAAATATAATGGTGCCAATGTACAAGCTCTCACCAATAGTAGTTTAACTAGTTGGATCAAGTATTATAGACAAGATGAAAATAGCCCAAATAGTATGGTTAGTTATTATGTTAAAGGTGCATTGGTGGGCATGTGTTTGGATATACTAATTCGCTCCAAAACTAATAACAGCAACTCATTAGATGATGTGTTACGTGGTTTATTTTATAAATGGCAAAATGATGGTCTTGGAATCAAAGACGAAGAGTTAAATAGTTTAATTGAAACCTTTGCTAATTGTAAATTAATGGATGAAGTTCATGAGTACATCTCAACAACAAACAAGCTTCCGTTAGCAAATATTTTAAACCATGTTGGGCTTAAATTATATGAAAAAATTTCAAATAATTACACAAATAATGGTAAAATCATCGAATCTGAGTCAGAATTAGATAAATTTACTGATTCTAAATTTGACTTGGGCTGTAAATTAATTAAAGAAAATATTGGTTACAGGGTTGTTCATGTCTATGATAACTCATTAGCGAGTGAGTATGGGCTTGCGGTTAATGATGTATTAATTGCATTAGATAACTTAAAATTGGATGATATAGAGCGACAACTTAACATCGTTAGAGATGAACATGAAATTGATTTGGTCTATTTTAGGCGTGAGGAATTATGTACAATTACTATAACATTAACACATATGAATAGTTGTGCAAAACATTTTCTAAAAATAGACGACAAAGATAAATTATTAAAATGGTTATAATAATCATAATGGAGTATTAACATGAGTAATGTAACCTTAAACCGTCAAATTGGTAGTATTTTTGTAGTTGTAGGCACTGAGGTTGGTGCAGGTATTTTAGCTTTGCCTATTTTAATTGCGCATATTGGTTTTCCTTTAGGTTGTTTAGTTATGCTTATTGCATGGTTACTTACAACATATACTGCATTATTAATTTGCGAATCTAATCTAGCTGTTTCTGATGGGGCTAGTTTTGCTGGTATGGCAAAAAAATTATTAAATGGTTATGGGCAATTATTAGTCTGGGTAAGCTTTTTAATGCTCTTATACACAATAATGATTGCTTATATTTCTGCTGCTGGTTCAGCTTTTAATACAAGTTTTCCGATTGGGCAACATTTAATTTCATTGATTTTTGTGTTATTATTAGGTGCATTTGTGGTGATGGGTACTTCAGTAGTTGATTGGGTAAATCGGCTATTATTAGGTACTAAACTACTATTATTACTTTTTGTATGTATTGTGTTGTTGCCGAATATACATATAGCTAATTTAGGCATGTCATTTTATAATACTAAAATTTTGCTAACTAGCTTACCTGTTTTTGTTACAGCTTTTATTTCACATTTAATTATTCCAACCTTAAGGACATACTTACGTTCTGATACTAAAGCTCTAGTACGGGTTGTTATTATTGGTAGTATTATTCCGCTGATTTTATATATAATTTGGATTATTGGTGTACTAGGTGTTATTCCATTTACGGGGGCACATAGTTTTAGTGTATTATTTGCAACGACTAAAGACGCTAATGTGGGGCATATTTTAGATTTAATGAGAGCTAATTTAAATAATGCGGTGTTTTATTCGCCAGTATCGTTATTTTCGAATATTTCAGTAACCACCTCATTTTTAGGTGTATCCCTAGCATTATATCACTTTTTAATTGATGCTTTTCGTTTGAATAGATTACCGGGGATGCGAAAAAATGCGATTGCAGTAGTGCTAACATTTTTAATCCCGTTATTTATTGTATGGTTTTTCCCTGATGTTTTCTTAAAAGCATTAGGTTATGTAGGATTGTGTTGTTCGGTTCT
>CAITEL010000124.1 GCA_903891375.1 uncultured Neisseriaceae bacterium | reverse complement strand
CTTTAATATTATTTATTAATTCATACTTAATTTTAGTTGAAATAGGGTGGTTAGTAAATTTATTTATCATAATGCATTGCCCATCATCATGATTATTAAAAGATATTTTTGCAGATTTATTTTTAATAATACAGTCAAAATAATTTGTATTCTCAGACCATGTATTTAACACTAAATAATTATATTTTTTTGCTATTTGCACAATTTCATTTGGTGCTATTAATGCTTTATTCTCTTTAGCCATTATTTTTTTACTTATAGATTGCCAACTAGTATTATTTGGAATGTTTACTGATGAAATCTTATTAAAACATGCCGTTCGTTTATTTTGAATTGACTTTATTGCCAAATATTCAACATCTTGCAAAAGGATGTTCTCGATTACCGATAACTCAATGTTATTAGATTGCCAATCTACCCAGTTAATATTTGTATTAAATAGATTATCATGATTAATATATAATATAACATCATATCGAAAACAATTCATTTCATTCAAAAAATCACCGTCTTTTAATAATACTTCAACATGCGTTATATTAGAATTAATTGATTTCAGATAATAAAAAAAATTATGATCAATGACTAACTCTTGCTCTTCATTAATTAAATAATTTAAAAGATGACTTACGTCATTAATATCAGTGGTATCATATTTTTTATACAATAGCATTGATGTATAAAAATCTTTTAAGTGACATAAACTTCTTAAGTCACCAATAAATATATGTCCATTTGACAAGGTACAATTAATACATTGAGTAATTACTTTTATAAAATAGTCAAAACTCGGAAAGTATTGTACGACTGAATTTAAAACAATAACATCGTATTTTTTATTAACCTTTTCAATTTCTATCGCTTCAATTAAATATAAATTTACATTATTCATATTTATTTCTTTAACACGATTTTTAACATATGATATTGCTATTTCCGAAATATCTGTAGCATCATATTGTTTTACTTTATTTGCAAGATTTAATAGCAGCATACCTGTTCCACATCCAATCTCAAGCACTGAATTAGGTGCTAATGATAAAATTCTTGCTACGCTATTATTTACCCATTCAACCATTTGAATCATCGGAATATATTTTTTATTATAACTATTTATCCACCCCACATAATTAATTAATGGAAATTGTTTTGAAAATTTACCATTTAAAAATGTAGCATTATATAAGGTTTTCCAATCATTAACTTGCTCTTTATCAAAATTTGTGGTGAAGGTTCTAATCTCATCCTTTAAGGAAATATATGCAGTTAATTGTTGATGCCCATTTGTATTAACTGGAAGAACAACAGCCGATTTAATCAATGATAATTTTAACAACACTGATTGAATCATAACCAAGTCAATCCTATGCCCAGAAATTTTAACCTGAGAATCAACTCTACCAAGAAATTCAATATTACCATCAGATAAATATTTACCAAAATCTCCCGTGCGATAAATCCTACCATACTTAGAATGATTTATAAAGTGATATTGTGTAAGATCTATATTGTTCCAATACCCATCCGCAACACCAACTCCACCAATAAATAACTCACCAGAGCAATCTTTATTTACTGATTTTAAATTTTTATCTAAAATATAAAAACTTTGATTAACCATTGGCTTACCATATGGTATACTTTTCCAATTTATATCAACATTAGTGATTGGGAATAAAATAGACCAAATAGAAGCCTCTGTAGCACCACCAAGGCTAATGATTTTCACGTGCGATCCAAAATAGCTCCATATTTTACCTGGTAATGTCACAGGAATCCAATCACCACTTATTAATACAAGTCGTAATGAATGATTTTGTTTTTTTGGATAATGAATAGCTAGATAATCTACAAATATTTCCATTATCACAGGAACAGAGTTCCAAATAGTAATTTGATTAATAAAAAATAATTCCTTTAATTTAAAAATCTCTTTTATATCAACACACTTATCTATAACAATTGTACCACCTACAGATAATATCCCAAATATATCATAAACTGACAAATCAAAAACAAGATTAGAAATAGCAAGTATTTTATCCTTTTGATTCACCCCAAATCTAGTATTAATGTCAAAGATGGTATTGCACACTGCTTTATGTGAAATCATAACCCCTTTGGGAAAACCTGTTGAACCTGATGTAAAAATCACATAAGCTAAATTATCGTGACTGCAGGTTG
>CAITEL010000123.1 GCA_903891375.1 uncultured Neisseriaceae bacterium | reverse complement strand
TAGAGCAAATAAAATTTAAGGGATATGCAAACAAATATATAGGAAGTTATGGTGGAGTTTATGCTGTTGGAATTATATTTGACGAAGAAGAGCGTAATTTAGTTGATTTTAAATACGAAGAGTTATAAAGATATGCTAGTAGCAAATAAATTCCCAATAGGCGTATCAAGTTTTGAGAAAATAATTGAGAGTAATAGCTATTATATAGATAAAACTCAATTTGTTGAGAAGTTGGTAACTGAGGGTGATTATTACTTCTTATCGCGTCCACGGAGGTTTGGTAAGAGTTTATTCCTCGATACATTAAAACAAGCTTTTTTAGGTAAAGAAAAGCTGTTTAAAGGATTATATCTAGAGAATAATTGGAATTGGGAAGAAAAATACCCAGTTATCCATTTAAGTTTTGGTGCTGGTGAATTACGTAACCTTGCAGAGTTAACTATTAAAATAAATGAATTATTGCAAGAGATTATGAATAATCATCAATTAGAATTAATTAATACAAGTATATCGGGTAAGTTTCAAGAATTAATTAAAAAATTAAAAGCTAAATATAAGCAAAATGTAGTGATATTAATTGATGAATATGATAAACCAATGCTGGATAATCTTGCTAATCACGATGTTTGTGTAGATATGCGAAGTGGTTTAAGAGATTTATATTCAGCCATCAAAGATTCAGATGCATACATAAAATTTGTTTTTATAACTGGGGTATCTAAATTTAGCAAAGTAAGTTTATTTAGTGGATTAAATAACTTACGGGATCTAACGTATAATCAGGAATATGGGGCGATATGTGGCTATACACAGAAAGAGCTAGAAGCTACGTTTAATGAGTTAATTGTGGTAGATGAGTTGCCACGTATTAAGTCTTGGTATAATGGTTATAATTTTATGAGTGATGTATCGGTATATAACCCATTTAGCATATTAAATTTTTTTGCGGATAAAAAAACTTATAGAAATTATTGGTTTAGTTCAGGTAGTCCTAATTTCTTAATTAATTTACTAATTCAACGTAAGTATTATCTTCCAGAATTAAAAAAATTAATGGTACCTGAAATTTATCTTGATTCATTTGATATCGAAAAAATCGACATAAATTTATTATTATTTCAATCAGGATATTTAACGGTAGCTAATGTAATTACCAATAGTGATGGGCAAGATTCTATTGAATTTAGTGTACCGAATAAAGAAGTAGAATTAAGTTTAAATGCATACATTGTAAACTATATCTACGGTGATATAGCAACCACTTATTCATTGGGCAATAATTTCACTCAAGCTTTAGTGAATCATGATTTTACCCGACTAAAAGACTCAATTATCAGTTTATTTGCGAGTATTCCATATAACTGGTATGTAAAAAATGATATAGCACATTACGAAGGGTTTTACTGTTCATTATTTTATGCATTTATAGTTGGTATGGGCCACCATGTAATAGCAGAGGATGTAAGTAGTAAAGGTAGGGTTGATTTAACAATAATTTATAAAAATGAAATATATATATTTGAGTTAAAAACAACAAATAGTAAGCAAAATTTAACCAAAGGCCCACTAGAGCAAATAAAATTTAAGGGATATGCAAATAAATATATAGAAAGTTATGGTAAAATCTATGCTATTGGGCTTACGTTTAATGAAGAAGAGCGTAATTTAGTTGATTTTAAATACGAGCAATTAAAACATACAAATAAAGTGGTAACTGAATGAAAAAATTACCAGTAGGTTATTCTACTTTAGCAAATATCATAAATGACAACTGTACCTATGTAGATAAAAGCATGTTTGTTAATCAGTTATCTTGTGCTGGAAAGTATTATTTTTTATCACGCCCACGTAGATTTGGTAAAAGTTTATTTTTAGATACCTTAAAACAAGCATTTTTAGGTAATAAAGAGTTATTTAAAGGTTTGTATTTAGAGAATAACTGGGATTGGAATAATGTATATCCAGTTATTTATTTAGATTTTGGTGGTGGTATTATACAAAGTAGAGTGGCACTTGATGTAAAAATAAGTGCAATGTTGGATAGATATTATGATGACTATGGTATAGAAAATGTATATTCAGAGGTTTCCATTAGATTTAGCTACTTAATTAATGAATTAGCTAAGAAAAACAATAAACAGGTAGTGCTATTAATTGATGAATATGATAAACCAATGCTTGATAATGTGCTTAATTCAGCTGTATCCTCAGAAGTGCGTGATGGATTACGAAATTTATATGGTGTAATTAAACAACAAGACAACAATATTAAGTTTGTATTGATTACTGGAGTATCAAAATTTAGTAAAGTAAGCTTGTTCAGTGATTTGAATAATCTAAATGATATAACCTTAAATGCAAAGTATGCGGATATTTGTGGTTATACACAAAATAATTTAGAAACTGTTTTTGCGGATTATTTACATGATGGAGCAGTTGATTTAATTAAATTAAAACAGTGGTATAATGGTTATAGTTTTGCTGGAAAAGAAACGCAGAAGGTTTATAACCCGTTTGATATTTTATTGTTTTTTGATAATGGCTATTTATATAAAAACTACTGGTATGAAACAGGTTCCCCTAAGTTTTTAATAGATTTAGTTGAACATAATAATTATTATATACCAAGTCTAGAGCGTGTCACGGTTAATGAGGCTGATTTATCTAAATTTGATGTGGATAGTCTACCACTACCAACGTTATTGCTACAGGCTGGATACTTAACTATAAAGGATATTACGACAATAGGTTCTCAACTAGCTTATGTATTAACATATCCTAATTTAGAAATTAAAGCAAGTTTAAATAATAGTCTTATAACGATAGGGACTACTGTTGATAAAAAGAGCATTAATACAGTTAAGTTAGATAATATATTGCGTAGTAATAGTTTGGATGGGCTAGACTCCGTATTTGTTAGCCATTTTGCTGGTATTCCGCACGATTGGTATCGAAGAAATAACATAGCTAGCTATGAGGGATTTTATTCAAGTGTGGTGTATAGTTATTTTTGTGCATTGGGTTATGATTTAATAGCAGAAGATGTTACAAATCAGGGGAAAATAGACTTAACTATAAAAACACAGGATAAAATAATAATTTTAGAATTTAAGCTTATTAAATACGGAAATGCTAAAGATGGATTGAAGCAAATCAGAACAAAAAAATATGCAGAAAAATATCTGCAAGAGAATAAACCCATTTATGTAGTTAGTATTAGCTTTAATCCAGATGAAAAAAACATTTATGATTATGCTTGGGAAAAGATTTAGGATTATTTTATTTAAGTATTAGGTGATATATCAACAAGCACAGAGGTAATTATGATAAAATCCACACTGTTAGATTTAACTTTGTTTAAGAAGTGTACGCTTTTTTAACAATGTGTAACAATTTCAAAATGATTGAATTGACATTTAGAATCTAAAAATAGAGATTAGTAGAAATTGTAATAACTTTCATGATAAAATAAGAGTATGAAGACGAATAAAATAGTAAAAAAGCACGACGAACTAAGTAAAAAATTTCTAACCAATATAGACAGTGCTAAAGTGTTTTTAGAATTACACATGGATCCTAAGGTAATAATTAAATGTGATATTGAAACATTAATTATTGAGCCTAGTAGTTACGTTGATTCAGACTTAAAGACAAGATATTCAGATATTGTATATAAAGCACATGAAAATCATTTAAGCAAAGATTTGTTTGATAGTACAATCTCATATTTAGCGAAAGCACGAGAATACAGTGAATTACAACCGTTATTTGATGAAATTATTGAAAATATTTCGGAT
>CAITEL010000122.1 GCA_903891375.1 uncultured Neisseriaceae bacterium | reverse complement strand
TTATCTTTTTTCATTTTATGATGTCCTTTAACCTTATATGGGCAATTTTCAATTCTTTAAGTGGAGTTTTTTGAGTTTTCTTAATAAAACTATGTAGCATCCAAATTTCTTTATTTATTATAGTGCAATAAAAAACCCTAGCAATACCTTCTTGAGCTTTGATTCTTAATTCAAATAAATTATTACCCATTATTTTTGTATGTGGTTCACCTAAATTTGGTCCTAGTTCAATCATTCGATCTACTAGTACATAGTATTTAGCTAGTAATTTACTTGGTAGATCCTCTATGCTTGACTTAGTAAGATCATGATATTATATATTCCATTTTTTCATAGAGATATATTATCATATATGATAAGTAATTGTCAAATACTTTTGAGTAAATAAACTCAAAATAATATACAGTATTTGCACACCTATTACCAAATTTGCTTGATAGCTACCGTCTAAAAGAGAGTTTACAATTTCATCTCTGTGTTCCCGCACATAAAGTAACGTCCCTCGATAGTTAATCTATCTACTCCTGACGCACCATTATTTGCTTTCACCTTCCTATAAGCTTGGTTTAAGTTTGCGAAGTCGCATACTTGTTCCATAAGATTTAAGTTCAATACTCGTACTTCCTTTCTACGCCTCCAATATTTGCTACTCCACCCATTTCGACAGTTCGGATTCTGTCTTTACCATCTCATCGGTGGCTGTGAGGTGCTCTCACTCTATTATCTGTCACCACATATTGAAGAGTTTCATTGTTACTGCTTCTTGATTCAGTTAACTCAGCCATTCCCTATATGAACGTATTTAATATTGCGATTAATTTATCACTACCTATATATCCAATAACGTTGTTGTTAGAAATCATAACGCCGTTTTTATCAATAAAAATCAAAGTTGGCGGGGCAAATACATTAAATTTATTTTCTAACTCTTTACTCTGTTCATTATTAATGGACAAATCCACTCGAATTAAATAAAAATTTCGCAAAAGCTCAGTTACTTTAATGTCTTTAAATGTAGTTTCATCCATTTCTTTACACGCCAAACACCATGAAGCCGAAAAATCTAACATTACTGGTTTGTTTACTTGCCGAGCTTTAGTTAATTCTTGATTTAAAGCAGTCAAATTATTGACAGTAATAAAATTAAGCGTATTTTGTGAATTAGTTACCGACACTCGCTCATACATTGATTTTTCAATAGTATGTTGAATTAGTACACTTGCTGATATAATTAAAATTATATTTAAGATAATAAAAATCCATTTTTGCTTTAATGAGTTGTATTTATTAGATAAGAAAAAATATATTCCAGCAAAAAGCAACAATCCCCCTAATGATACTGTTAGTATTGCTGTAGACTCGTTTCTAGCAACTACATAAACACTCATCGCAATCATGACAAAAGCTAATATGTCTTTAATAATTAACATCCATACCCCATTTTTAGGTAGTATTTTATTACCAAATACTGCAATAATTAGTAACGGAAGACCACTACCTACTCCCATTGCAAACAAAGCTGTCATACCTAAAGCAACATTGCCTGTGGTTGCTATATATAAAAGTGCGCCAGCTATTGGTGCTGTAATACATGGTGATAATATTAAGGAAGAAATTATACCTGTTACATAAGTGCGGAAAATAGAACCAGAATGTGATTGATTTTGAAATAGTTTTTCTTGAATTTTTGCTGGTAATTTTAATTCAAACAACCCAAACAATGATAAACTAAACACTACAAAAATAAAAGCTAAAAGATAATTAATATACTGATTTTGTAACCACACCTGTAAACTACCACCAAATTTAGCAAAAATTAAACCAGCTAAGCTATACGCCGATGCCATTCCTAAAACATAACTTGTAGACAACGCAACTGAACGTTTAAATGTAGCATTTTGTCCAGCAACTATAGTAAATAAAATAGGCAACATAGGAAACACGCATGGAGTAAAAGCTAAAAGTATCCCGACCAAAAAGAAACCTAGGACTACTAAAATAAAACTATTCGAAAAGAAATTAGTGATTGTTTTAATATTATTCGCATCTTTTAATTGAGAAAATTTACTTGTCAATGATAAACTATTAGGCGATGTAGTTTTTATTGTATTAGCTATTATTTTTTGCGTACTAGCTTTTTTTAATATTAATGATTTAGTTTCATTAATCGCAGGGTAACAGTAATCTAATCCCTTACACCCCTGATAGCTAATATCTAATACCAGATTATTGTTCCCATAATCGATAATTGGTAACAATATGTCAGCACTATCTTCGTAAACCGAGTAATCACCAATTATATCATTATGCTTGACAATCGCAGTTGGAAAAATTGGATTACCTACCTTTACCCCACTGCTCGGATTTGCCTCTACATGAATTTTATCTTGATAAATATCATAACCTGATTTGATGGTAAAATGAATATCCACTTTATTATTTTGCACTTCTATTAACTGTAACCCAAATGCTTCTTGAGGCGTAATATACGTAGCAAATGCAGAGTTGATAAGCATAATTGACAGTATAAACATAATTTTTTTTAGCATTTGGTTCACCCTATTCATTTTATTTTAAAACCATGATTATTCACCCGAACAAGAATAACCTTTATGCGTTTTGGGATAATATTGCGATAGTTTATCGCCTGAACTAAAACTAGTAATTGCATTTTTAATTTTGTCAATATTATTGCCACCAATTAACACATTTGTGTGTGGTGCGGTAGTTTTCGCTACAACTGTCATCGGTAACCCAGTATCATCTGTCATTAAAAATGAAAAACCTACAATTCTATCATTCATAATCAACTTATCTGCAAGTTTGATACTATTTAAATCCGCCTGTAATTTAACCATATCTAACCCTGATTGTTTAGCGAGATTATCTAAATTTGCCATATCTAGATTTTTAGCACGCATTAATGCATAATCAACTTTATTAAACTTACCTTGCATTTGGGCAGCAATAGCATATTTAGCTGCAGGAGTTGAGCTATCAGCTAGTATACCAACAGGAACACGCACTAAACGGATATTTTTATCTTGTATAATTAATTTATCTAATTCCCCTGCCAGTAATTTACAATACATACAATTGTAATCATAAATCTCAACCACCGTTATACTGCCATTTGGGTTACCTAATACAATATTGTTTGGGTTATTGGTATATAATTCCGTGACAAAAGCATTATCTGGCATCGATGGTTGAACCGATGATTTTGAACCAGTTGCAAAGGTAAAATTCAGAATGAAAGTAAAAAATAAGAAGAATGTAAGTTTTTTCATGCTATGCCCCTAAAAATTAATAACTGATCGCTGTTTGATTATTATAATTAACGCCATTGAATACAAGACCTAAGTTGCTAGCTGGTGTTTGTTCAGAAGTGCAACTGGCACAAGTAATAGTATAAGTACATGAACCACTACCATTGACTTGAGTATTCGTTCCGATATAACTATCACACGTTGAAGACGACGCTGTTGTATTATATGGTGCGGGTGGCCGTATAATTGATAACGTAGTGGTACTATCTGCTGCAAATGTGATCGATATGGTGCATGAGTTACCTGTAGAATGCATTTGATTGCAATTAGTTTGTGACACTGCCATACTCGTACTAGCATTATTCGTATCACTACCAGCTCCACAAGCAAATAGCACTAATGCTAATATACTAAATAAAATTAGATTTAAAATGTGTTTTATTTGCATAAGTCTTCTACTTAATTCTGAATGCTTAACGCTTTTTGATAAAAGCTAGTCTTTAATACTGCGTCATCTAAAAATTTACCACCTAACTCTAAGGTTAAATTTTCTGTTGCTGCATCTTTTACCCCACGAATCACAATACAATTATGTGTAGCATTAATTGCAACTGCTACATCTTGTGTTTCTAACACTTCTTGTAACGCAATAAAAATCTGTTTTGTCATACGTTCTTGTACTTGTGGACGTCGTGCAAAAAAATCCACCACTCGATTTAATTTACTTAAACCAACAAATTTCTTATCTGGAATATAGGCAACTATAGCACTACCATTAATTGCAACTAGATGGTGCTCACACGTAGAATTTATTGTAATCCCTGTAGAAATTAACGGCGAATTATAATTAAATGTATTAATATTTGACGATATGCGTGGGAAATTTTTATAATCCAAACCATAAAATAATTCATTAATAAAGAATTTCACCACTCGTCCTGAGGTTTTCATAATCGATGAATCAGTTAAATCCATACCTAATAAATGCAAAAACTCTGCAAACTTATTGCTCATCTCATTAGTATGTGATAATTCACCCCATTTAGCAATATTATCATTAATAATTGGGTTTTCTAAACCATTATCCATTAATAATTGTTGGATTCTTTTACCTAATGCAAAATCTTTTGAACTCATTTATTTCCTTTTTTCTTAACTATGCTCCTGAATTATATACTCGAAGCATTTGAATTTCGAAGCGTATATTTACCTAATGTTATTCTATCTAATGAGGCATAATCCTGTATAGTTTCAATATCAATAAAACCTGCATTATGTAGCAGTTTTCTGGACATTTCACCTTGCTCAAAACCATGCTCAAACAGTAAATAACCACCTTTTTTTAAATGCGCAATGCTCCCACGTATAATTTGCTTAATATGTGAAAACCCATCTAGATTATCGGTTAATGCATGTTGAGGTTCAAACTGCAAGCTACCCAGATGAACGTCATCATGTGCAATATATGGTGGATTGCTCACTATAACATCAAATAATCCGTCAACATTACTAAACCAATCACTTAAGATACATTTTATTTTTGCCCCTAGCTGTATTGCATTCGTACAAGCCACTTCAAGCGTATCGCTATACTTATCCACCGCCACCACATCCAAATTCGGATTTTCTAATTTACAGGCTACCGCAATACAACCACTCCCAGTACCTAAATCCAATAAACGTGCATTAGGTATAGCTATTGACAATACCTTATCCACTAATAGTTCGGTTTCTGGGCGGGGAATTAAAGTGTCTGGCGTAACACGAAATTCACGGGAGTAAAATTCTTTATACCCTAAAATATAATGTAATGGTTCGCCTTTTTGTCTTCTTGCTACTAAGTTATTTAACTTTACCAACTCGTCTTGTGATAACTCATATTCATTTTTTGTAATTAGTTCCACTTGATTAAAGCCAGTTACATACCGAAGTAATAACTTAAAATCAAGTAACTCGAGTATAGTTTGGTTGCATAAATTACAAATAGCGTTAGTGCTTGCCATGGTTTAACTTTGCCACAATATTAAATTTTTCGACATTCAGCATCTTTTACTATATATTCTAAACCACATGTTTCACACGTTTCCACACCGTCATCTTTATGAATTTTCAACTTGATACCACATTCGCACATCCAACCAATTTGACGTGATGGAACACCAACCACTACAGCATAGGATTTTACATCATGATTCACAACACAACCAGCACCCACAAATGCATATACCCCAATTGTGATACCACAAACAATTGTTGCATTGGCACCAATTGTTGCCCCACGCTTTATTAATGTTGGTCTATATTCATTTTTACGTACAATAAAACTACGTGGATTATATACATTGGTAAAAACCATTGACGGCCCGCAAAACACATCATCCTCAATAGTTACAGAATCATACACTGACACATTATTCTGAATTTTAACATTATTACCTATTACTGCACTACTACCTACAAAAACATTTTGCCCTAAAGAACAACGTTCGCCAATTTTAGCTCCAGCACATATATGAGTAAAATGCCAAACTTTCGTACCTTCACCAATTTGAGCACCAGAATCTACAATCGCTGATGCATGAATATTATTGTTCATAATCTACCTATACTGTAAAATATAAAATGTAATCGAAATGTATTGAAATACAACCCCAAAAATAACAAAAACATGCCACACCGCATGTGAATATTTAAATTTACCAAAAGCATACAATAAAGAACCAACAGTATACGCAAGACCACCTGCAATCATATACCATAATCCAGTCATATTAAATTTTTCAACAATTTGTGGCAATATACCAACTGATGCCCAACCCATTAATACATAAACTAATGTGCTTAATATTTTAAATTTACCAGAATAAAACGATTTAAAAATAATCCCTATCGCCATGATTACCAATAAAATCGCATATATAATATATGCCCGTTGTGTTTTTAATAAACTAAATACATATGGAGTATATGTGCCTAATATGAGTACATATATCGCAATATGGTCCATCTTTTTTAGTACCGAACGTGCCGTATGATTTACCATAGAATGATATAGCGCACTCATTAAAAACATAAATAATATAGTCAAGCCATAAATTATAAAAACCAGTGAATCCAACCAATTACCATAACGTGCTGCTACCCACGTTAAATTAATTAATGCATATATACCAAAAAAACTCCCTATAGTATGGGTTACTGCATTCGCAATATCCTCACCTAGTGTATATTTAAATAGTTTTTGCAAATATTCGTGTGAATATTTACTTGGTTTATCGATAATTTTCATTATTTCTTTCTTTTAGTTAATTGTAGATGGAGCCACGTGGTATATTAGGCTGCGATTTAAATCGCTTATGTAACCAAAAATATTGCGCCACGTTTTTCATTATTGCCTCTTCAATGGATGTATTCATACGAATAACGTCTTCTTCTAAATTACCACTGGGATAATTATCCCATGCATCAGATAATTCAATTTCATAATGATTATCCACACGATATATAGCAACAGGAATAACCACCGCATTAGTCAAACTAACTAATTTAGGTAATACATTAACTGTAGCACACGTAGGATGTGCAAAAAATGGCACATAAATTGAATCACGTTCACCTAAATCTTGATCTGGTAAATAATAAAAAATTTCTTTATCTGCACGTAATTTTTTAACAACACCTCTTAAACCATCATTACGCACCAAAACGTCACCACCACGATGTTTCATAAAACGTGCTCGTGCCTCACGAATACGATTAGTCATCAGACTACTCTTTAATTGTGTAAAAATACTAAGCCCTGTATAATCTAAACTTAAGCGCAAGCCACATAAATCCAAACCCACAAAATGCGGACATAATAAAATAATCGGCCGTTTATGATAATATTTATCAATAATTTCAGTGTTTTTGACTGTCACCAAACGTCGCATCTTAGCTTCGCTAGCATAAAATAATAAACCATACTCTAGTGCGGATGTCATTAAGTATTTATAATGTTCCTTAATGATTTTATGTTTTTCTATCTCGCTCATTTCAGGAAAACATAATGTTAGGTTTTTTATTCCAATATTTCTACGTTTTTTCACACTATAGTAGCCAATTAAACCTAAACATACCCCAAAAAAGCGAATAATAAACATCGGAGTTAAATTAATCAGCCATAACAATAGTAGGCCACAACTAAGTAGTATTTTATCCATATATCTCTATTCTGCAGGGGCATGACTAGGTTTTCTAAACCTATCATAACTCCAAAAATATTGTTCCCGTGCTTTTAATACAATTGATTCTATTATTTTATAAATTTCTTGGGTCATTGTTAATGGTTTATCACTTGTCGTGATATATGGTATGTATTCAACTACAAAACCATTTGCAACACGTCTCGACCCAACCACAAAAGTAGCTACATCCTTAACACTAGACATCTTTGCGGCTAATGTTGCCGCAAAAACACGTTGTCCAAAGAAATCCACCCACACTCCATCACCTTGACTAGCAACACTATCTGGTAAAACACCTATATATTCATGATTTCTTAACGCTTTAACTAAAGATAAAATACCACGTGCAGTTATTGGCACTGGTTTAATATTATCTTCGCTTCTGCCATTTAACATTAACTCATTATACCATTCATCTTTTGCTGGCTTATATAACACCGTGAAGTTATTTTTAAGTCTATATGCCGTTGCCTTTAAAGCAATTTCAAAATTACCGATATGTGGAGTTAAAAACACAATAGCTTTTCCACGAGATATTTCTGTTTCAACCAATTCAATCCCATGCATTTCATTCACTAAACCTGCATTGTATTGCTTACTTCTAAACCAAGCAATTGTTATTGTTTCTATCAAAGTTTTACATAATTCTTCGGCTGTTCTCCTAGACATAGTAGTAAGTTCATCATTACTACACATACCCGTTAAAAGCAAGTTATCGCTCAAGCGAACTCTACCTTTTTGTGAAGAAAACTTATAAAGTAACCTACCCATAACAGTGCCTATACCACGAAGCCATGGTAATGGCAGATAAGATAACCCACACAATAGTGGCGTTAGTGTATAACGTCTAATTAGCATATTCTTTGCCGAGCCATTTCAAAAACACATACCGTTACTGCCATTGCAATATTTAATGATTCCGCTTGGCCTATCATTGGAATTTTAGCTAAATTATTAACCTTAGCTAATAATTCTGACGTAACTCCAGCACCTTCATTACCAAATACCCACGCAATTGATTGCTTTAGATTGTAGTCATATAAATTTTTATCCGTATGTGGTGTGGTTGCAATAACTTTTCCTAAGTAATTAGTCACAAAGTCATACAAATCAATATTGGTATATATATTTAGTCCAAATTGAAGTCCTTGTGACGATCTAATTACCTTAGGATTATAAATATCAACACAGTTAGCACTTAAACAAATAGAGTTGATACCACAAGCCATAGCCACACGTAAAATTGTTCCTAAATTACCTGGGTCTTGTATGTTTTCAAGTAAAATGTAATCCTTAACAATAGTATAATCTATAAGCTGTTCCTGAGGTAATCGAATAACACCCACGATTTCAACAAAACTATCTAAAAGATTAATTTTTTCAATTATATTTTGCGTAACTACGTAAGAGGTTAAATGTTCGTTTTCTAAAATGTTATTAAATTTAGCTATGCTACTATCAACAACAATAACATTTTCTAATATATTGTGTTTAATAGCCTCATCAACAAGATGCGCACCATAAATCACCGCCAGACCTAATTCTTTCCGATAACTACTACTTTGGCTTAGTTTTACAATTTTTTTAATTAACGTATTGTCACGCGATTCTATTGTTTTATATGGCATTTCCTAGACCGATTCGTTATAAACGTAATTGCATATAATAAGAATCACCCTCTATCTCTCCAGTGTAATAACCATCACGCCTACATAGAATTTGAAAGCCCATTTTTGTATATAAATGTATTGCGCTTAAATTGTCAGTTTTTACATCTAACAATGCGTAATGTATATCTGACTCATACATTTCTTCTAAGGAACGATGAATTAAACGTTTACCATACGATTGATTTTGAAAAAATTTATCCACTGCCACATTGATTATTCTACCCTCATCCAACACCAGAAAATATACTAAATAACCAATTAAAACATCATCTTCATTATATCCAAGTATAATAGGAATTTTATTTTCAAATACTTCCTTAAATTTTTCAATTGCCCATCTATGTTCGAACTGATCATTAATTAACATTATATCTGGCAAGTCCTCTATTGTTGCGTGCCGATAAAAACAATTTCCTATTTTAGGTTTAGAATTATGCATAATTTTTTACTTATAAATTTAAAATGTTTTTTACTGTGGTTAAATCCTCTTGATAGGTGACTTTTATATTATCACGACTACCTGCTATAATTTTCACAGAAAAACCAAGGTTTTCAACGCTACTGGCTTCATCAGTAATTTCATATCCATTGTCATTAATACTTAACGCTTGTTTAAGAATATTATAACGAAACATTTGTGGTGTTTGAGCTAAATATATTGCACTTCTATCTAACGTAGCGCTTATTATACCATTATTTACCAGTTTTACCGTATCTGTTACTGGAATTGCTAAAACCCCACCAACTGCGTCATGCTTTAGCTCAGTAATTTGATTTTTTATTATTTCTGGAGTTATACAACACCGTGCAGCATCATGCACCAACACCCAATCATCATCTGCTATTACTAAACTATTGAGTCCGTTTAATACTGTTTTCGCCCGAGTATCTCCGCCAGCCTTTAATATCCTTACTTTACTTGACAATAAGCACATTTCATCTGCGAGACTATCATTACAATTAACCACAATTATAATTTCGGAGATTTCCTCTACGCACAAAAAAGCATTTAAAGTATGTTCAAGTATCGATTTACCCCCAATTTTAACATATTGCTTGGCAATAGTGTTGCCAAATCTAGAACCATTACCCGCACACGGAATTAACACCACGAACTGCATGTTATTGATTCTTTAGCCATAAACAATCCCCTTGTGACTCTTTGTTTAATCTATCTAGAACTTGATTGTGTTTATTTAAATCATCTTCAGGAACACTCACATGTGCCAAGTCAATACCACTTAAATTGAGTTGTTCAAATTTAAACTCCGTAGCGTGTGTATTTTTTTGTTCAAAACCTATTAAACTAATTTGCTCTCGTGTTAAATTTAAATAAACATCAGCCAACAATCTACAATCAATTAAAGCACCATGAAATCCACGATCTTTACGATTAACTTTAAATCTATCACATAGCGCATCTAAATTATTTTTACTACCAGGGAATTTTTGTCGTGCCATCATTAACGTGTCAATCACACTTGCCACATAAGAATTAGTTAAATCTAAACCCTCCATGTTAAATTGAAAATCTAAAAAACTAAGATCAAATTTAGCATTATGGATAATCAACTCTGCACCAGTAATATACTCAACAATAGTTTTGGCCACTTCACCAAATAAAGGCTTATCCTTTACATGAGCATTAGTTATACCATGAATCCGTGTTGCATCTGCTGATATATTACAGCCAGGGTTAATATATAAATGCAATGACTGACCTGTTAATTCTCGGTCTATCATCTCTAGCGCAGCAAACTCTATCATTCTATCCCCATTTTTAGGGTCTAAACCAGTTGTTTCCGTATCTAAAATTAATTGGCGTAATTGACTCATAAAAACCTCTATTTAGTTAATTAGGAAAAAACTCATCATCCATGACTTGCTCA
>CAITEL010000121.1 GCA_903891375.1 uncultured Neisseriaceae bacterium | reverse complement strand
TTACTCACAGAATCTGTGGATAATTCTGTGAGTACATCGACATTAATAATTTAAATTATTTAATTTTAATTAATCTCAATTAAAATTTATTTCATTATCATCGGGGGTTACTATTGGATCATCAAGAATTAGCTCTGGTTTACCAATTTTAATAGCTAATTTAGATAGTTTTTCTCGTGCTGTTGATGTTAGTTTCTTATATTTGATAGAGGTATCAGCATCTTTATGATTATTTTTAACTTTAAATAAAATGCCATTAAAGTTTAGGTTGTGGTTTGAAAGAGTTCTGAGAATATGCTCGCTCATGGTTCGCAGTGTATGAAATATCTGTTGTTGATTAATAAATAGTATGGCAACGTTTTGTTTTTCATCAATTGAACCAAAATGACATAATTGGATATATTGTTCTGGTATACATTTCGCCAAAATTATATTCATTTGTGTTAATGTCTCACAAGTACTCTTGATGGAGTAAAACGATTTTGACCACTTATAAATTGTTGGTATGTTAGTAAATTTGGGTCTAGCCATTTTTTGTGCACTCTAAAAGCACCCACCCATCCATTTGTGTAGCTACAAAAACATCAAACCATTGCCTGTAAATTTGACTTAATTCTTCTATTTGGCTATCTAAAATTCCAGATAAAATTAATTTATTTGTAGTAAGTTTAGCCAATACAGGCGCTAGAATTCTTAATGGATTAGATAGTATATTTGCAATTACAATATCAACAGTCATATTAGTGAGTTGCTTAGGTAAATACCAAGTTATATCTACTTGATTATTAATAGCGTTATACATGCTTGATTCTATTGCTTGTGGGTCAATATCAACCCCTGAGACTTGTTTTGCGCCAAATTTCTTAGCCGCAATAGCTAAAATCCCAGAACCGCAACCATAATCAAGAACCGCGTTTTTAGTCGTAATGTTTTTAGTTATCCATTCAAGACACATAAACGTCGTGGCATGTGATCCAGTCCCAAAAGCTAACCCAGGGTCTAAAACTATCCCAATGGCACTTTTATTGGGTAATTCATGCCAAGATGGTACAATATATAGATTATCAGTAACTTCAATGGGTGTAAATTGACTTTGTGTAAGTCTAACCCAGTCCTTATCATCAATATCAGTTACACAATATTCAAATTTACGCCCAAGAGAGCCATATGCTTGAGTGATTAATTCATCAATATCCGTCGTGGCATTGACTAATACTGTAACTTTACTATGGGTCCAAAGTTCAGCAACAACCATCCCTGGTTCATTAAAAATTGGTTGCTCTAATTCAGTGCCTTCATATTGATCTTCAGTGGTAACAGATAAAACACCAATATCCATAAATATATCAGATAATTTATCGGCATTTTTAGAATCTATATTGATACTAATTTCTTTAAAACTCATCTATTATCTTCTTGTTGATTTATCATATCTTGAATTTTAACGCTAAAGTGCCCATGAAGTCTTTGAAAATACTCTATTTCATGTTCAATTTCTTTAGATAAGTATGTCATTTTATAATAGCACCTTATATTTTGTTTTTATTCTTAAGATAATGCTCAAGGTAGTGTATCGACTTAGCGCCTTCACAAAATCCTAAATCATTGAGTAACTCTAAATGTAATGGAATATTAGTTTTGATTCCACTAAAACTTGATTCAGTTAAGGCACCTTTCATTTTATTAATAGCATGGGCACGATTATCAGCATATGATATTATTTTAGCTATCATTGAATCATAGTAAGATGGTACAGTATAACCAGAGTATACATGTGAATCAACTCGTACGCCAATACCTCCAGCAAAATGACACACATCAATCTTTCCTGGGGATGGAACAAAAGTAAACGGATCTTCAGCATTTATTCTACACTGAATTGCATGGCCAGTAATTTTAACATCTGATTGTTTATAGCGTAATTTTTCGCCACTAGCAATGTATAGTTGTTCTTTAACAATATCTATTCCTGTAATCATCTCTGTAATAGTATGCTCAACTTGTACTCTGGTATTCATTTCAATAAAGAAGAATTGTTCATCTTCATATAAAAACTCAAAAGTTCCAGCACCACGGTACCCGATTACTTTACACGCTTTAATACAAGCGGCACCAATTTCTTTTCTGATTTTATCCGATATACCTGGTGCTGGTGCTTCTTCAATAACTTTTTGGTGTCGTCTTTGCATAGAACAATCACGTTCACCTAAATGTATAACATTCCCATACTCATCGGCTAATACTTGTATTTCGATATGACGTGGCTTGGTGAGGAATTTTTCCATGTAAACAGCAGGGTTGCCAAATCCAGCTTGTGCTTCTGTTCTGGTGATTTCTAGTGCATTTTCAAGCTCATTTTCTGAATGTACAACACGCATACCACGACCACCACCCCCTGAAACTGCTTTAATAATTACGGGATAACCAATTTTATTGGCTATTTTAATAACAGCGGGAGTTGATAACGGTAATTCTCCTTCGGAACCAGGTACTACAGGAACACCAGCTTTGATCATAGCTTCTTTAGCTTTTACTTTATCTCCCATTGTAGCTATAGCTTCATATTTTGGGCCAATAAATACAAAACCGCTACCTTCAACTCGTTTGGCAAATTCAGCATTTTCTGACAAAAAACCATACCCTGGGTGTATTGCTTGCGCATTAGTGATTTCTGCGGCAGCAATAATTGCAGGGATATTAAGGTAACTTTGTGCAGAACGAGCAGGACCTATACACACAGCCTCATCAGCTAATTTAACATATTTAGCGTCTTTATCTGCTTCAGAATAAATAACAATTGATTTAATACCAAGTTCACGACAAGAGCGTTGTATCCGTAGTGCAATTTCACCACGGTTAGCAATTAAGATTTTTTCAAACATAATTTTTATAGCCTTAAGCAATTACAAATAAATTTTGACCATATTCTACAGGAGCACCATCTTTTATTAAAATTTCTTTAACAATGCCAGATTTGTCAGCTTCAATTTGATTCATTAGCTTCATTGCTTCAATTATACACAAAACTTGCCCAACTTTAATTTCTTGGCCTACTTCAACAAAAGCTTGTGAAGTAGGTGATGCTGAACGGTAAAATGTTCCAACCATCGGGGACGTTATATATGTATTAGTATCAATTACAATTTCATTTAAAATTGGTGCTGGAGTGGTATTATTTACTACAGGTATTTGTGCGGATGGTGTTGGGGCATTGTGATGCATAATATGTTGCTGTACTTGAGCTGGGTAATTTGTTGCCATTATTTGTGCATTATTAGTGGAGATTCTTAATTTATCTTCACCTTCTGAGATTTCAAGTTCAGCAATGCCTGATTCTTTAACTAACTCAATAATTGCCTTGATTTTTTTTATATC
>CAITEL010000120.1 GCA_903891375.1 uncultured Neisseriaceae bacterium | reverse complement strand
GTGCGATTGCGTATACAACAGGGCCTGGTTTAAACGGAGCATTGTTAGTCGGTGCGTCAGTTGCTAATTCGTTGGCTTTTAGTCTAAATATACCTGTTATTCCTATTCACCATTTAGAAGGGCATTTACTTTCGCCATTTTTAAGTGCTGAAAAACCGCAATTACCTTTTCTCTCTTTATTGGTTTCAGGTGGGCATAGCCAAATTATATCGGTTGATGCTATTGGCCAGTATACTATTTTGGGTGATACGTTAGATGATGCAGCTGGTGAAGCCTTTGATAAAACGGCTAAAATGCTTAATTTACCCTACCCTGGGGGCAAATATATTGCTGAACTTGCCAAAAGCGGGGTGGAGGAGTTTCGTCTACCACGGCCAATGGAACATAGTGGTGATTTACAGATGAGTTTTTCTGGGTTAAAAACCGCAGTGCTAACTTTAATACATAAACTAGGTGGCGTGGATAATATAGACTTAGTAACAAAAAACAATATTGCCAAATCAATCGAAGAGGCGATAACTGATATTTTAGTTAAAAAAGCTTATTTAGCTACGCAGCAAACTAAAATAAAACAATTAGTAATCTCGGGTGGAGTTAGTGCTAACTTGACGTTAAGAAGTAAGTTAGATAAACTTAATGGTGTTAAAACCTATTACCCACCGCTTGAGTTTTGCACAGACAATGGTGCCATGATAGCAATTGCGGGTGCTATGCGCTTTAATACCGCTAAATTTGACTATAATTTTTCAGTCTCCCCACGATACCCATTATCCTAGAAAAAGTTTTCACCATCTACTATAATCAATGAACTTCTTGCAAAATTAAAAAGCTAACCATAATAGGGATAGGCCTTTCTACATACTTTGCTAAAAAATCCATAATAATGTTCTACCGATATATTTCTTTTCTGTGTCCAATTTCGATAATTAGAATTGTTAATATTTTATCTTGAATTTCACTAATAATTCGATAATCCCCAACTCTAAATTTCCAAAACTGACCAAGTTTTGAACCAGTTAAAGCACCACCAATTGTTCTTGGGTTTTCCATTTTTGCAAGTCTATCTTCAATGAATTTTTTTAATCTTTTTCTTGTTGAAACGTCAAATTTTTGAATATCTTTTTTTACCGACATAGCATAATTAATGTTCCAAGTCATGCCAAAAGTCCTCAGAAGTTAAAATTTGTTCTTTACCTGTTTGAATATTTAAAAACCGCTGTTCAGCGATATAGAGCTCCTCTAATTCATCAAGGTGCTCAATAATTGCCTCTCTTGCGTAATACGTTTTAGTTCGACCAGTGAGTTTTGCTAATTTTTTTAATCGATTTTCTATCTCAATAGGTAATCTTATTGCTAACATTTTTATCTCCGCATGATATATATGTATATCATTATTTTATCACATTCAAAAAAATGTAACAATTTTAATTTTGGAAACAACCAATTTCTAGTTTTTAATTTCATGTAAAGCATTGCAAAGTCAAAGTTATGCCCCATATAATATTTTTAACAATATTTATAATTCCTCACGGACTACTACTAATCTGTGGTAAAGTATTGCTATTAAGGGTATAGGTGATGATGTATGAAAAACATGTTAAAAATAATATTCTTTATAGTGTTGACTCAGCTAGTCGTTGCTACAAATTTGCCGATTAAAATATTCCCAATGAACAATTACCCACAACAGTTAAAGTATTGGGTTAATATTGAGAGTCAAAATAATATACCGCTAGTTAGCCAAGATTTACAAAATAAACATTTTCGTTTACTAAAAAGTCACTACTTTGGTACAAGCAAAAAAGATCAATCACCGTGGTCGGAATATTTTGTAACTGCTATTTTAGAGGGTAATACAAATAAAAACATCTATGTAAATGAAACCCAATCATTAGCTACTTTTACTAACCAAAATAAAAATGAATCTAATCTAGGATATGGTATTAATTATTTGGCATATGATACAAGCTGGTCAAATGCTATTGCAAATAATATGAATATCAATCAGTTTAAACACTTAAGTTATGATAAAACTAATTTGGCAATTGCGATTACTAATCTGGAAGCTTTTGCTATTCCAACGTCTGATCCGTGGTTTTTAAGTTATACACAAGCGGGTAATGGATATCCTTTTAATATAAATATTTTGTCGAATATCTATATTGCTACGCCTTTATACGTTATTGGTGTTTCAAATGATAAAAAATGGTCGCTGGTGTTGACTCCACAATTTATTGTCTGGGTTAAAAGTAGTGGTGTAGGGTATGTAGATAATACGTTTATCAACAATTGGAATAAATGGGTGAATCAATCACTAGTTAGCATAATCACGCCAGATACTCCATTAATAAATAGACAAAATATTGTGCTAGACAGTGCGTTTGCAGGTACAATCTTACCTGTAGAAACCACTACAAAAATAGGAGTTTATGCATTTGTGCCAGTTAGAGATCAATATGGAAAAATAACTGTATCTTCGGTTTTTTTAAAAAATGCGGATGCAGTTTTAATTCCACTTAGGGCCACAGAGTCTAATATGATAACCATTATAGCCAAATTAATGGGTCGTACGTATGGTTGGGGTGGTTTTATGGGGTATAATGATTGTTCTGCTGAACTACAAGCAGTTTTCACCACTTTTGGCTATTTTATGCCACGTAATTCTTCACAACAAGTCACAGTCGGTAATATTATAGATTTGTCTAATTTAGATGCGACACACAGAAAAAACTATATTTT
>CAITEL010000119.1 GCA_903891375.1 uncultured Neisseriaceae bacterium | reverse complement strand
TTTCAGAAACTGGCCGATGACCATCAGCAACTAAACCAAATTCAATTGGTAAATGAATAAATTCACTATACGTATTTTTGGCATAGTGTTTCGCAATTGAACCAAAATTAATCATCATGTCTTCAAAAAACAATACGGATTCTGTTTTTGGAATATCGAAATCTTGTCCATCTTTAGGGTGCATGCCGACTCTAACTCGTACCATCCCATAAACCCACTCATGTAAGGCAGAACCATCAGAAATAAAAGTGCTCAAATGACTTTCCTTCACTGCACGTTCCATAATACGTCGTATCGATAATTGTACCAGTTCTCCTGGCAAACACTCTTCCAGTGTTTTTCCTGGAAGCGCAATTGGTAGAATTTCCCGCATTGTTTTTGCACGTGTCGCAGGAATACCGACCAAATGTGATAAAGCAAGTGTTGTAGTTGTTTTCCCGCTTGAATAAGTACCTGATATGGCTAATTTCATTGTATTTCTTTCTTAAAAATTTCTTGTTAATTTAAATGAGGTAAAGCATGACCAACACTATAAAAAATAGTCATACCGCAAAAATTTCCACGAACATAAGCACACCGCCATGGTATGCCATCTACTAAAATTTTTTCACTTCTTAAAATATTAATAGAAGCAGGCATATCATCCTGATTTGTTCCATCTGATACATGTAATG
This sequence comes from uncultured Neisseriaceae bacterium, assembly GCA_903891375.1. Classification (GTDB taxonomy): domain Bacteria; phylum Pseudomonadota; class Gammaproteobacteria; order Burkholderiales; family UBA11063; genus Aquella. Next base: position 2,492 of record CAITEL010000119.1, on the reverse strand, counting down.
TCATGCTTCTCATCCATAGAGTAGAACTATTAGCGCGTGATATCCCGTCTAATAAATATAAATAGCACTGTATTAATTGTGAAATAATCACCATCACATCGATAGGAGAAGCAGACTGATTTAACATTGTTTCCATCCCTCCATAATCTGATCGTCTAGGAAAATTTCCATCAACCTCAGATGTTACAGACGACAACCCAAGATCAACAGAAACGTTTTTTATATTATGTATTGCATCTGCAAAACGACCTCCATATAAATTAGTATCAGCTTTTCCTAAAATATCATCAATGGTTTTATAGTGTGCAATTTCATTTGGAAATAATGCAAATTTATTCTGCAGATTATTACGTAAAATAGGAAGTTGAAGTTTAATCTCCATGTGCATACCACCTACATTGCTTGTCAATGATAATATATTATCATGAACTAACAATAAACCTACTATTGCCCTAAAACTACTCAAATCTTCAAGTGGCTTTACATCTGCTTTCATAGAAAAGGATTTTATTGTCATTTCTCTTCTCTGTGATTCAGAAAGGTGGTATCTAACAACACAATAAGCTTCACTAAGTTGTAAAGCAATCAATAGTGCATCAATACTACTCAAATGAATTACCTGTGGCGTTTTCCCTTTTAGTGACCAATCTTCAGGAACAGACACCTGACAGACAGCTTCTGCACCTAGCTTTGTTAACACGATATTGAATATTCTGCGTGTTGTGTGTTTATATCCATGAGAAAAAAATCTCTTATTTTTTTCTCCTAAAAAATCTTCGATACGATCAAATAAGGTTACCATCATTATTTCCTCTTAATTTTTTTATATTTCGCTTACATTCATTATAACAGTGTCGCGCAAGCTGGTGGCTATACTTCCCCACGATAAACCAACTCCAAAACCTGAAAAAATAACTTTATTTAATGAATCTTTATTAAAGTTATCTCGATGATGACATAGTGTTAACGGAATAGAAGCTGAACCGGTATTTCCATAGTGTTTTATCGCAATAGGCATTTGTTGTTTCTTAATATTTAATTTTTTCCTTAAATAATCCAGCATAAATTGATTAGCTTGATGCAACACATAAGTACCCACATCTTCTTTTCCCCATTTCATTTGAGAAATCACAGAATCCACAGAAAATGGCACTTCACGTAAGGCAAATTCCATAATTTTAGAACCATCCATATGTAAGTAAGCGTTGTTATCCTGAGTTTTTTCTATGATTAAATTTTGAAATCCTGAGCCATCTGTCATAATGTTAAACGCAACTTCACCCGCACCATTTTCCACTATGGTTGCTGTACCACCATCGCCAAAAACTAAACGCACTTTTTGATCATTCGGCCGAAGATGTTTACTGATAGTATCTCCTACACATACTAAAACTCGCTTACAACTCTCAGAGCTAATAAGTAATGAAGCTTGATACAGACCATAAATATAACCTGAACACCCATAATTAATATCAAAAGCAATAGCTGATTTGGGCAATTTAAGATAATGTTGCAAAATACAACTTGTCGCCGGCATTTGATAATTCGGTGTTTGAGAAACAAAAATAATAGCATCAATAGATACTGGGTCAATACATAGCTCATCTATCAATTGCATAGCCGAATAAAAACAAAAATCTGACGCTTTTTGATCTGCTAATGCAATACCTACTGAATAAATACCAGTGCTCATGGCAATTCGCTTTATTTCGTTACAGCCAAATTCACTGTCCAAATTTTCTAGAATGAGTTTGTTTTTTGGTACAGATGCCGCTATTCCACTAATAGATATGTTATTAAATTTAATGTTCATAATCAGTTTTTCTTTTAATTAAGTTAAATAGATCACCAATGGTGTTGCACTTGTCCACTTCTTCGCCACTAACGGTTACTTGATACTGCTGGTCAATAAGTGCGATGACAGAAATCATAGAAAGAGAGTCCCACAACTGATGATTTTTTAACAAAAAATCATCAGTTAATAGTGAGACCTCAACAACTAATAACTTAGCAAGCTCATTTAAACATTCTGATTTTTTCATGATATATCTCCATTTATGTTATTACTTCTCATTTTTTTAAATCGTTGACTATAAAATTCATGCTCCACAAATTCAATTTTTTGAGGAATTCGACTTGGTGATAATCTTTCCTTGCAGAAAAGTCTAAGTTTAATTTTAAAATCATTTTTCTCTAACTCAGGACGTATTCTTAATTTTACTTTCACAATATTACCCAAAATAGCATTAGGTTCACCGCTTACAACTACATCTTCAATGCCATCCATTTTTAATAATACGTTTTCAACTTCTATAGGGTACACTTTTTCTCCTCCTACATTGATAATGTCGCTTTTTCTACCTAAGATTTTTATATAACCATCGTCCTGCTGAATTACCATATCACCAGTTTGAAACCAACCATCTACCATATGAGGCGCATCTGCATTTAAATAACCTAACATAGAATAATTCTGTTTAACTTCTAGCATA
>CAITEL010000118.1 GCA_903891375.1 uncultured Neisseriaceae bacterium | reverse complement strand
CCAGAAATCAGTATTGCAGGCGCATATTATCAAATCAATAGAATAGCAAAGGCTAGAAACATAACGAATGATCAAGTGTTGGCGGTAATAAATAATTTGGCGAAGTATCCTTTATTTGGATTTATTGGCGAAGCCAGAGTTAATGTTTTAAAAGTAAACCTTGCTCTAGATGGCAAGATATAAGAGGATAGAATCATGCATTGGTTATATATAATTTCAGGGATTACAAGTGTAGGTATTTTGGTATACTTACTAATAGCGTTATTTAACCCAGAAAAATTTTAATTAAAGAAGAGAGAAAATGAGTATTGGATATTTATATTTAGCGTTTTATATGGTGGTGCTTACATTATTGGCAATACCATTAGGGGCGTATATTGCAAATGTTTTTAATGGCAAGGTAAATTACTTGTCAATAATAGAAAAGCCAATTTATAAGTTATTTGGGGTTAACCCTAAAGATGAAATGTCATGGAAAAGCTATGTATTAGCAGTGATGTTTTTTAGTGTATTGGGCATTATCCTGTTATTTTTAATGCAATTATTCCAAGGTATATTGCCTCTTAATCCGCAAAAATTTAATGGAGTAAACTGGGATTTAGCATTAAATACTGCTATTAGTTTTGTTGGTAATACTAACTGGCAAGCGTATGCTGGTGAAAGTACTATGAGTTATTTTACTCAAATGGTTGGCTTGTCGGTACAGAACTTCTTATCTGCTGCTGTAGGTATTGCGGTTTTAATGGTTGTTATTCGTGGTTTTACTCGGATGCAAGTTAAAACCTTGGGTAATTTTTGGAGTGATTTGGTAAAGTCTACATTATATATATTATTACCATTATCGGTGATTATCTCAATAATGTTAATAGCAACAGGTGTTCCGCAAAATCTAAGTCAATATAAAGAAGTGCAGTTACTAGAGCCACAGACAGTTACTCAAACAATAGATAATAAGCAAGTAATGAGTATAAATAAAACTCAGACGTTGCCATTAGGTCCGATAGCATCGCAAGAGGCGATTAAAATGTTAGGGACAAATGGTGGTGGATTTTTTAATGTAAACTCTGCGCATCCATATGAAAACCCAACAGCAATATCAAATCTAATCGAGATGTTAGCAATTCTACTTATCCCTGCTGCTTTATGTTTTACTTTTGGGAGTATGATTGGTGATAAGCGTCAAGGTTATGCAATTTACTTTGTGATGGCATTTATTTTTGTATTATTGGCTGCTTTAGCTATGAGCTCCGAATTAAAAGGCAATCACCTGTTTGATAAGTTCAATGTCGATAGTGCATTGAGTTTATTTCAAAGTGGCGGTAATATGGAGGGTAAAGAAACACGTTTTGGTATATTTGGTTCGGGGATTTTTGTTGCAATTACAACAGCGGCATCTTGTGGGGCAGTCAATGCTATGCATGATTCTCTAATGCCTTTAGGCGGATTTGTGCCATTATTTCTAATGCATTTATCTGAGGTGATTTTTGGTGGTGTTGGTAGTGGTTTATATGGCATGATAGCATTTGTTATTTTGGCTGTGTTTATTTCTGGTCTTATGATTGGGCGTACTCCAGAATACTTAGGTAAAAAAATCGAAGCTTTTGATATGAAGATGATTGCGATAGTCATATTGATAATTCCTGCGTTAATATTAATAGGTACGGCAGTTTCAGTTGTGATTCAACCAGGTTTGGCAGGGATGAGTAATCCTGGTGCACATGGTTTTTCAGAAGTCTTATATGCTTTTACCTCAGCGGTAAACAATAATGGCAGTGCCTTTTCTGGTTTAAATGCAAATACGGTTTATTATAATATGATGCTTGGTCTAGCAATTTTTGTGGGTCGTTATGGTGCGATGATACCGATGATTATTCTTGCGGCAAGCTTAGCTAATAAGAAGAAAATCCCAGTGAGTAGTGGGACATTACCAACAAGCGGAGTATTATTTGTTTGCATTTTAATTGGGGTAATCATAATCGTTGGGGTACTAACGTATGTTCCCGCATTAGCGCTAGGACCTATTGTAGAACATCTAATGCTATATAAATAAGAAAGAATATGCTAAAATGCTAGAATAGGAGTTAAAAGTTTTGGATGTGCCTGCAAATGCAGGTATCCAATTCTAATCCTTGATTAAATTTAATCTCTTTGGGTATAATGCCTTGTGGCTTGCCACGACACTGTCATACCAGCGAAGGATGGTATCCATCCATTGCCATGTAAAAGTTTTTGCTCTCAAGATGCTGCGTATGCTTGCATCACGGAGGTTCATTTATGTTTTATTTCTTATTTTGTATGTCAATGCAGTGGTAGGCATTACCAATATTAGTGACGTTATAATGTTCTTGAATGCCAACAGAAATCATTTGAACATAATTAGCCCCTAATTTTCCAGCATTATTACGTAAGTCATTCATAGCGCTGATGGTTAAGTCTTTATTTGATGTCCAAAATCCAGATGGTTCCTTGCCTGAACTTCCGACAACTTCTCCAATGTATTTACAATTATTTGTGGCTGGGTTTGTCGATACTATCACATTATTACCTTCTTTATTTAATGGTAATGACGAACACCCACATAAAATTAAAGTCAAAAATAGCAAATGTGATTTATTCTTTGCCACAAGAGTAGTTGAAATATTTTTCATTTTAAAGATTCCCTATGAAACACATAATTTTATTACCACCAGTTACATTTATTGTAAAATATTATAACATATTATGCAAAGTATTTGCACTCATTCTGTAAAAGCGAAGAATTGCAAGTACTAATACATATCTGTTTAGTTATAAACCTTCACATTTTCAATTGATTCAATTTTATATGTTTTACTAGATACGCTAAATTGCTGTTGTAATTGCGTTACTACATTATTGGCTAAGTCTTTTGAGGCTTGATTAATTAGTAGTGGGATATTATGGTTTTGTACTTGTACTGTATCACCTGCATTTAATATTTTAACGTCATTTGCGTGACCGTAACCATTAAATGAGGCAATTATTGAGCCATCTTTGGTTCCAACTACCTGGTAATCAACAGAAATATCTATATTATATTGACTGGTTATTTTATTAGTATCTTGTAGCGGTTCCATATCAGCATCACTGGTTATTGAAGATATTTGTCCGAGTAAAATATAATCAGGTAAATTATTATTTTGTGTGGTTTGAATTTTGCTTTCTATAGCAACAGGTAGGTTTGATTCGATTTTATTCGCAACAACTGGTACAGTAGCGGTATTTTTACTATTAGATTTATTTAACCCATTAACAAAATTTAGTATCGTTTGGCTATTGCCTTTCCACAGATTATTTGCTTTTGGTATATCAATGACTCTAAATTGTTTAGAATTAATCAATGCTCCACGAACATCGGCATTAAACATGGGTAATTCTTTTTGCACCTCTTCTTTTAAGATTGTAGTAGTGGTATTATTTACTACACCAAAATCTGTGGAGCTTGTAGTTTGTGTTATTGGTGTTTTTTCAGTTTTCGTGTATACTAAATTAGGCACAGCTATTGTAGGGATAGTATATGCAAATGTATATTGTGTTGCGAGCATTGTACTAAATAAAATAAATTTTTTCATGTTGCTTCACCTTTTAAAATTTTGTATCTTAACTGCATTATTAATATGACGATAGAATTGATGCTTATACTAATAATTAGACACCAAGCTTGAGACTGGCACTAATAAACTCATCCAATTCACCATCCATAACGGATTTTATATTTCCGATTTCAACACCTGTGCGTAGGTCTTTTATGCGGGATTGATCAAACACATACGATCTAATTTGATGTCCCCAGCCTATATCACTTTTTGATTCTTCCAGCTTTTGTTTTTCGCTTTCTTTTTTGCGTAGTTCAAGCTCGTATAGTTTTGCTTTAAGCATTTTCATGGCTTCGTCACGATTTCTATGTTGCGAACGATCGCTTTGGCATTGTACTACTGTATTTGTTGGTATATGTGTTATTCGTATGGCAGAATCAGTTTTATTGATGTGTTGTCCACCAGCCCCTGAGGCACGGTATGTATCTACTCTTAGGTCTGCAGGATTAATTTCAATTTGAATATCATCATCTACTTCTGGGAAGACAAATACACTGGCAAAAGAAGTGTGGCGCTTATTGTTAGAATCAAAAGGGGAGTTTCTAACTAGACGATGTACACCAGTTTCGGTGCGTAGATACCCAAAGGCGTAGTCACCACTAACTTTGATTGATGCGCCTTTAATCCCAGCAACTTCTCCAGCTTGCTCTTCCAGAATTTCTGTTTTAAAGCCTTTTTTATCACAATAGCGTAGGTACATTCTAAAGAGCATTTCTGCCCAATCTTGTGCTTCTGTGCCACCACTACCAGCTTGAATATCAATAAAGCAGTTGTTCGGATCCATTTTGTTACTAAACATGCGGTTAAATTCGAGCGTAGCTAAGTCTTTTTCAATGGTAGCTAAGTCTGTTTTTGTGGCGATTAGGGTTTCTTCATCATTTTCAGATTTAGCTAATTCAAAGAGTTCATGTGAGCTTGCCACAGAAGTATCTAAATGATCAATTTGTAAAATAACATTTTCTAATTGTTTTTTTTGTCGGTTTAAATCTTGTGCTTTTTGTTGATCGCTCCAAATTTCTGGATTTTCCAGTTCTGCATTTATTATACCTAGTTTTGCATATTTACCGTTATAGTCAAAGATACCCCCGAATATCGTTTAATCGGGTTTGAATATCACTTATGTGGTTTTCAATTTCGTTAATTTGTTCAATTTCTAGCATTGATGTTTTCCTAATTTATTTTTGTCATTCCAACACACATATTGATGTGGTGCGCAGGAAATTATGCTCTTATATGCATTTGAGATTCATATTCAAATCACAGGTTCGTTGAATAGCTACTGAGCAACAACCCCAACAAGTACATGGGGTTGTTGCTCCACTGTGTTTTAAATTTGTTTGAATACAGTAATAATTGTTCTATTATATCAGATGTTTAATAGCCTCACGCTCTTCTAACAATTCATTGTATGTTGTCGTCATGTTTTTGCGACTAAACTCACTAATATCGAGACCTTGTACTATTTGGTATTTACCATCTTTGCATGTCACAGGGTATCCATAGATTATACCTTCAGCAATTCCGTAACTGCCATCAGAAGGGATACCCATTGTAACCCAATCACCATCAGTTGTACCGAAAATCCAACTACGCATATGGTCAATAGCAGCAGATGCGGCTGATGCTGCAGATGATGAGCCTCGTGCGTCAATAATAGCAGCGCCACGTTTTTGTACAGTTGGGATTAGATTGCTTTCTAGCCATGCTTGGTCAACTAATGACGATGCATTCATTCCATCAACTTGAGCATGAAATATATCTGGGTATTGCGTTGATGAATGGTTGCCCCAAACGATTACTTTTTTAACTTGGGTTAAATGTTTACCTGTTTTGTTGGCTATTTGTGATATTGTGCGGTTATGGTCTAGGCGCATCATAGAAGTTACGTTGTGTGGGTTTATTCCTGGTGCATTTTTTAGGGTAATTAACGCATTGGTATTTGCTGGGTTACCGACTACTAATACTTTCACATCTTTTTTAGCAACTGAGGCTATAGCTTTACCTTGGATAGTGAATATTGCACCATTTGCCTCAAGTAAATCTTTACGTTCCATACCTTTTCCACGTGGTCGTGCCCCAACTAATATTGCGATATCAGCATCTTGAAACGCAACAAATGGGTCATGGCTCATAGTGATACCGTGCACTAGGGGGAATGCACAATCATCAAGTTCCATAACTACACCTTTTAAGGCATTCATTGATGGTTCAATCTCAAGTAATTGTAGTATAACTGGTTGATCTTTACCTAGCATATCACCACTGGCTATGCGAAATAATAAACTATAACTAATATTACCTGCAGCACCAGTGACTGTTACTTTAATTGGGGATTTCATAAACTTTAACTCCATTTTATAAAAATTTATTGTACTCGAACATATTCAAAACATATGGAGGCGAGTAGCTCTGTTGTGTAGATATGTCGTACATCAGGAGCTTGTCAACAAACATGAAATTTAAATATGAAAAGAGTATAGCAACCCATATTGTAGCAAATAATTGACCATTAGAATGTGAAATTTATTATTAGATAGGCATAAATGATATATAATTTACACTTGATTAATTAATTGTAAGGGATTAAATATGTTAATGTATCCTAAATTAGACCCAGTAGCGTTGAGTATTGGGCCATTAAAAGTACACTGGTATGGTATTATGTACGTGCTAGGTTTTTTATTTTTTATTTATGCGGGCAAGTGGCGTATTAAAAAATATGGTAATACGTTCTGGACCAATAAATTAATAGATGATTTTATTTTTTATGGTGCGTTAGGGGTGGTCATTGGTGGTAGATTAGGTTATTGTTTTTTTTATCAACCAGTATATTTTATAACCAACCCTGTAAAAATATTTCAAGTGTGGGATGGTGGCATGTCTTTTCATGGTGGGATGCTTGGAGTATTATTTGTTGCCTATATGTTCGCCAGAAAATACAAGCAAAACTTTTTTGTGATATCAGATTTTATTGCACCACTCGTACCGATGGGATTATTTTTTGGTCGTATTGGTAATTTTATTAATGGTGAGCTTTGGGGTAGGTTTACGACTAGTACATTACCTTGGGCGATGATTTACCCACAATCAGGCAGTCTTATGCCACGTCATCCATCTGAGCTGTACGAAGCGCTTGGCGAGGGTATTTTATTACTTTTAATTCTATGGGTTTATGCGAGAAAACCACGTAAGATAGGTCAAATTTCTGGTGTATTTGTTATGGGTTATGGGGCGATTCGTTTTTTTCTTGAATACTTTAGAGAACCTGATTCGTTTTTATTAAATTTTGCGCATAAAACAGGCTTATCGATGGGGCAATGGCTGTGTG
>CAITEL010000117.1 GCA_903891375.1 uncultured Neisseriaceae bacterium | reverse complement strand
TTTACAAAGTGCATATAATAAGCACCGGGGGCTTCTGCTAAAGCGATATCTATATTTTCCAATGCTTTAGGAAGGTCTCCAGTTAACATTAAATTAAAAATAGCAGCTTGAAAATAAGGCTTTTTTTCACCTTGCATTTGTGCTTCAAAGCTTTCTTTAAGTCTTGCTACAATTTGCGTTGTCACTTTAATTGAAACAGATACATTCGCCCAATTTACTGCCAATACGCAAGATTCATATTGAAAACTGTGTAATTGGATGGTGAATGTTTCACTGAAAGTTGCAGATTTTTGAACTGGAAGTTCTACTACTAAAATATTATTGGCAGCATCGTAACCTCTTAATCCTGCTGCGATATCTGTATTGAAAATAATCTCCCATTTTGTTTCATGTGGAATAGCGAAGACTATATATGTTCCGGATGGAATTTTTTTTCCTTCAATTTCTACATCATCTGTAAAAATGATTTGAGTAGCTGCATCAGCACCAAAGCGCCAAAATTTACCCAAAGGTGCCAAAATACTATTTTCTTCAAATACAGTTCTTCCTTTTATTAAGGGGCGAGCATAATTGATCGTGATTTTACCTAACCCAAAATCTTGTGTAAGAATTTGTCTTGGGCTTGAACTAGGCATGGAAAGTGTATTCATAGATTAATTTTTGGATTAAATAATGGCTCGAAATTATAGTTTAAAAAATGAAACTAGTATTTAATCGCAAAAAGATTCGGTAGTTTTTACTTACTTATCGGCCAATTAACATTCACAATAATTTCATTTCTTCTGTTAATAAATTGGTAGGGGGCATTATATCCTAAAAACCTAAAGTTCCCATAATATTCAATTTTATTTTCAATCAACATATTTATAAGTCTTTGAGTATTCTGTTTAATATCATCGTCCGAAGCATAGCCCCCAAATTGGATAGCAGCTACAATCTCATCGGGAACTGTTTTAATTATTACTTGTTGATCATTGGGTTTTGGCAAATTTTGAGCATTGAAAGCTGAAGGCATAACAAAGCTCATAGATGATGCCGAATCATTGATATCCATATGAACGGGCGAAGTCATTGCAATACTTTTACCACCTTCGTTTCCCCCGAAAATATATCCTGCCAATTTTCTAAATCCTGGGTTCGCAAGCTCTTTATATTTTTTAGCTGAAGATGTAATGGAAGCCATTGTAACAGAGGGATAAAAGCGTATTTCAAACTTATCTTTTGCAAAGAGTGTTTTATAAATTTGTGTTTCTGTTTTACCTGAAGACATTACTAAATATATTTGAATACCTATGATTAAAACTGCTATTAATAAAGTTAATATCAAAATTATTTTCATAATAGTGTAATTTTTTTTAAAAATACTTACCAATAAGTAAGCTACTCATTTTTCTAGATTATTCAGAGAATTATTATAATGAGGTTATAAATAAACAACTCTAAACACCTCCTAGATTCTACAGGATTGTCTATTCTAAAATTAAAATATTTCCTGATCAAAATTTTGTCTATTACTATCTACTAAAAGT
>CAITEL010000116.1 GCA_903891375.1 uncultured Neisseriaceae bacterium | reverse complement strand
CAAGAGTCGTGATTTTTCGCCCAAATATATCTGAGACAATTCCCGCACATAATTGGCTAACAGCATATCCAGCCACGTAAATTGTAATTGTGTACTGTACCATATGCCCACTCGTTGCAAAAAAATTAGCCACATCAGGAAGAGAAGGAACATATATATCAATGCCAAGCCCCGACATAGGAACAATTAATAAAGCAATTAATACCACCAAATTTCTATTCATCAAATATACACTCCCTAAAATATTACCTCATATCTACAATAAAGAATTATAATATATATCTCAAGGACAAAACTACCGTGCTTTTACATGGATTTATAATTATGAACGATAATGATTTTCTGAACAAGATAATAAACTCTTTTAAACAAATTGAAGATGGGTTACCTAACCTAATAACTATAATAAAAGGGTTAGATTCAAAGATTTTATATGCTAGTAATATCTATGCGATAATGGTTGGAAAATCTATTAATGAGTTACTCGGTACTACTGGATTACCACCTAAAACAGGTAAATACGACCCCAAATTATCAATTGAAGAAGACAATCAAGTTATAACGCAACGGTGTCGCCACGAATTTTTAAAAATAGGTACTTTTTGTAATAAAATACAGCCACTAATTGTACTTAAAGATCCTATAATTAATCCAGCAACACAAAACGTGACTGGAATATTTTATATATGGAAAAAACTTAGTATGAGTAGCTTTGGTCAAGAAATTATAACTTCATTTAATGTGACAGGTACTGACCAAACACGGATAACTCACGGTATTAAACTTTCCAAACGAGAAAAACAAGTGATTTTTTTATTTCTAACCAATTTAAGTAGCCAAGAAATAGCAAAAGCTTTATCACTGATGGATAATAAAACAATTACTAAAAGCACTGTTGATGGACTTTTTACCGAACAACTATTCGTTAAATTCGAGGTACATAGTCGTGTAGCATTACGTGAAAAACTAATATCACTAGGGTTTGATCGAGTGATCCCCAAAGAGCTATTAATCAGTATATCAATCCCATTACATGAGATGAGTACTTACTGAGCTGGTTGGCCATGCAAACTCCCACTTTATTTTTTTGATATACTTCCTTACGATGACCAAATTCTACCACCACTATGATTAATTTATCATCTTGAATAGTACTTAAAATTCTATAATCACCAACTCTATAGCACCAATTATTACCAAATCTATTACCTTTCAAAGCCTTACCCCACAATAGCGGGTTAGAACAATTATTTAATCGTTCATCTAACCATGCAATGATTTGTTTAACAACTGAACTGTCCATTTTTTCTAATTGACGAACCGCAACTTCATCATATTCAATTCTAAAGCCCAAAATTACGCTTAACCTCTTCATGTGTAAATTTTTTGTTTTCTTGTTGCATAATCTCATCAACCCTATTACTATCTGCAATACTCTGTAATTTTTCTATAACCGCATTACGAATAAAGTCGCTTTTAGTCATATATTGTTCATGTGTATAATCAATTAAACTTTGCTCGTAGTCAATTGGTAGCTTAAATGTATGCACTACAAAATTCTTCATTTGAAAATCCTCTTTACATAATTCAATACAGTACAATACCAGAATACAACTTAAAACGTCAAATTTATTTTAAACTACAGAACAGATTTTGTGCAATGCACCTAATTCATAGCGTTATTTCTAGTATAATGCTATATCCATACAAGAATAATCCACGGATAATAAAGATTAACGAGGAACATCATGCAAAAAATACTCTGGAAACCAAGTAAAGATCAAATAAAATCTAGTCGCATTAGTGAATTTATTAACTTTTTAAATACGCAAAAAAATTCATCACTAACTACCTCTGATGAATTATACCAATGGTCAATTAATAAACCCGAAGATTTTTGGAGTAGCTTTTGGCAATTCAGTGGGATCGTATCAAGTAAACTATGGGATAGTGTACTTGAAAATGGCAATGATATACTTAATGCAACATGGTTTAATGGTGCTCGATTGAATTATGCCGAAAATTTACTCAAAAGACGCGATAGTGAAATTGCCATTATCTTTCGTGGCGAAGACAAAGTTGAATGGAAATTCACCTATAAAGAAGTATATCAAATAGTTGCTAAATTAGCGCAAAGCCTACGTAAGCTCGGCGTTAAAAGTGGTGATAGAGTGGCTGCCTTTATGCCTAATTTACCCCATACCGTGATGGCTATGCTTGCAACAACAAGTATTGGTGCAATATGGTCTTCATGTTCACCCGATTTTGGTGTAGCAGGAGTTTTAGACCGACTCGGACAAATCACCCCCAAAGTATTATTTACTGTTGATGGTTACTTCTATAACGGCAAACAATTAAGCTGTATCGAAAAAATCATCGATATTACTAAGCAATTACCAACAGTAGAAAAGATCATAATTGTTAACTACGCCAATTTAAATAATAACATAAGCACTCTTAAAAACGCATGCTCATTTGAGGACTTTATTAAAAACTCAACCGCTAAAACTATTGATTTTGAACAAGTACCATTTAATCACCCTTTATTTATAATGTTTTCATCGGGTACAACTGGTATACCTAAATGTATAGTGCACAGTGTTGGTGGCACGTTAATACAACACCTTAAAGAACACATACTCCATACTAATCTAAAAGAAAATGATAGGATTTTTTACTATACCACGTGTGGTTGGATGATGTGGAATTGGTTGGTTTCCGCTCTTGCCACTGGGGCTACGCTTATGTTATACGATGGTGCGCCTATGTTAAAATCTAATAATGGAATACTATGGGATTATGTTGATGCACATAAAATCAATGTATTTGGCACTAGTGCTAAATACATTACATCACTTGAAAAGAGTGGGTATATTCCACTAAAAGAAAAAAAATTGACTAGTTTAACTACGATTTTATCTACAGGTTCGCCATTATTACCCGAAAATTACGATTTTGTCTATACCAGTATAAAACAAGATATACGTTTATGCTCTATTTCTGGCGGCACTGATATAATCTCATGCTTTGCCCTTGGTAACCCAACAAAACCAATATACCGTGGTGAACTACAACAAATTGGTTTTGGTCTAAGTGTAAAAATTTTATTAGATAATGGTAAAGAAGCAAGAACCGATGAAAAAGGTGAGTTATCCTGTACAACACCTTTCCCATGTCAGCCAATATATTTTTGGAATGATCCCAAAAAAGAAAAATATAAAAAAGCATACTTTGATAAAATACCTAACATATGGTGCCATGGTGATTTTGCCTCAATGACAAAACATGGTGGTTTAGTTATCTATGGTAGATCTGACACTACATTAAACCCAGGAGGAATTCGCCCATTCAAGCTTCAAATGCGACACTGATACCCTTATGTCGATATACGCGATTTAAATGTTTAAACATAACCTCATTAGGAGTTAAATAACCAAGAACCTTTCTTGGTCTATTGTTTAATATGTTCTGTACGTGCATTATCTCTTCATCTGTTATTTTAGAGAAATCTGTTTTCTTTGGGAAGAACCATCTAATTAATCCATTTGTATGTTCATTAAGCCCTCTCTCACAAGACCTATATGGCCTCGCAAAGTAAATATCACACCCAATAATTTTAGCAATTTGCTCATGATTACAAAATTCGGTGCCATTATCGTATGTAATGGTTCTAAATGGCACTATAGTTGAGTCGTAGATAGTCTCCATTGCATTTTGGATGCTCAATGCTGTCTTATCCTCAGTACGCAAAATTAATGTAAATTTACTCTTTCTATCAGCCAAAGTTAACAAGCAGTTTTTACTACCACCTCGTACACCCACAATTGTATCACCTTCAAAATCTCCAATGCGAGCTTTATCTTCAACTATTTTAGGTCTTTCACTAATATCAGTACGATTGGGTATTTTTGTTTTATTTTTATTACCATATTTATACTTTTTACCCTTATGTGCAAGTTGTTTAAATAATTTACCGCCCATAAATTTATCATGTCGGATATACTGATAAATTGTTTCATGACTAACAGTAACACCTATATCTATCAACATTCTTCCACTAATTTGTTCAGGAGACCACGGTTGAGATAATTTTTCTCCAATGTACTTTTTTATTTCATCACTTAATTTACTAAAATGCTTCTTGCTACTTGCTATTCTACGGCGCTGTCGTGCCTTATTTTCTGCAATTTCACTTACATAATTACCTACAATATTTTTATTGCGCATTAACTCTCTGTAAATCGTTGAGCGGTGAATATTCAACTCATGTGCAATATTTTTTACAGGAATAAAACTTGCAATTCTTGTGCCAATGTAGTATCGTTGATACTGGGTGAGATGTTTAAACATGATTATAATCCTTTAAGTTGTGCCTAACTTAGATTATAGCTTAAACATCTCATCTTTTCAACTATATTGAGTCAACATATTGAAGTTAGTGTTATTTTAAAACAAATGCTTCTTGTTATTAATGTTGGGCTTCATTGCCAGCCCAAACCTGGCTAGAATTTGCCACCAAAGTAAGTTATGTGATACAATGTGGTGTAGCTCTGCTGGAAAGCAACTACAACCTAAGTAAGCCTCAATGTGTTCATTTATATTGAGGTTTTCTCAGTTTTCTCGTCTTGTGTATCTAAATTACCATCAATTTCTTAGCACTTGTTTTAAAATATCACGTTAAATCATTATGCCACAAATTGTCGCATTTCATTCCTGAGAGGGCCGTTGATATTATTACTAAAGCAAAAGATTTAACTTTTGCTCAATTAATCATGCCATTGTCGATTTATTTAATATCTGATGTATTGATGAGTGCTGTATGGCGAGCTTCAAATATTGCTGCGTGGAAAAGCGAACCTTATGTACAACGTGGTATTTTACTTCGAGCATTGCGTACCACATTATCTTATAAGTATACTTTTTTTCAAAATACTGCTGGTGGGACTCTAGTTAGTAAGATTAAAGGGTTATTTGAGGGATATAATGAATTGTGGGCGCAGTTATGGTATGGTATATCATTCTGGATTTTAGCAAGTATTACAACTGGATTTAGCATATTTTTTGTTAGTGGAATTTTAGGTTCTATTATAATGGTATGGGCAATTATTTACATGACGATTAATTATTTTTTAGCTATAAAAGTCAATAAATTATCTCAAGTGCAGAACGATGCTAAACATATTATGGTTGGTGAACTGTCAGATAGTTTGAGTAATGCTGGGTCAATAAAATTGTTTTCAAATCGGGAGTATGAATACCAACGTTTAGAAGATAAAATTACTAATGACTTTATACCCAAAGAGATTAAGGCTGCTAAATTTAGATTTAAGGTTGACATTTTTAATGATATAATGGCAATCGGTATTATTTTGGTTATGTTATTAATAATGATTCATTTGAAGCGAATGAATTTAGTTACTATTGGTGATTTTGTGTTTGTATTTGGGATGGTATTTCAGTTACAAGAAAATTTATTCCATTTAATGGGAGAGTTTCATAAACTATCGGATCGTATGGGGGATATTAAATCATCATTATCAATTTATGAAGAGCATGAATCAGAGTATCAAGCTGATTTATTAAATTATAATACTAAAAATGATATAGTGGGTTCAGGATTACCAACAATTGAGTTTAAAAATATT
>CAITEL010000115.1 GCA_903891375.1 uncultured Neisseriaceae bacterium | reverse complement strand
TAGATCCAATATTACAATTACGTGCAGCAATTAGTTCTAATGAATGGAATACTAACTGGAAAAGCATAGTTACTAATGCAATTTCTATTCATTGATGGCGTCATGTATTACACTTCCTGCCATTTAAAGATAATAAAGCAACTACACTGCTAAATTGATTAATTTCAGTACTATCTTAATTAATTTAACAAAAATAAGTTTATGCAGTGTAAAAGAATAGTTTAAAATTAAGTGCTCATTAATGAAATGGAGTTCTACTTAAGAAAATAGCATGTTAATTGTTAATTCACCCTAATATACGTGAAAAATATTTAAAACACATAAATGAAACAAATTTATCAATTTCTGGAGTAACTCAACATGATTAGACTTGGGGTTAATATTGACCATATTGCAACAATTCGTAATGCTCGCAATGAAGCTTTTCCAAGTGTTGTAGAAGCTGGCTTAACAGCAGAAACTTACGGCGCTGATTTAATTACCGTGCATCTTCGTGAAGATAGACGCCACATCAAAGATGATGACGTATTTTTACTCAGACAAACACTAAAAACTCAATTAAATCTTGAAATGGCAGCAACACAAGAAATGCTTGATATAGCACTTGATGTACGACCTGACTTTGTGTGCTTGGTTCCTGAAAAACGCCAAGAATTAACGACTGAAGGCGGGCTTGATGTAATCAAAAATTTTGACTACATCTCTAACATAATAAAAACCCTACATGAGAATAAAATCTGGGTATCCATTTTTATTGACCCAAATTCTGAACAAATCACTGCAGCACGAGATGCCAATGCTTATGCGATAGAAATACATACAGGTAAATATGCTGAGGCAAAAACCAACTACAATTCTACAGAGGAGTTTTATAAAATAAAAGATATGGCAGAATTTGCCGACTCTCTCGAATTAGTTGTAAATGCTGGCCATGGGCTTAATTATCACAATGTAAAGCCAATAGCACAACTACCTCAAATGCATGAGCTTAATATTGGGTTTGCTATTATTGCCCAAAGTGTATTTGAAGGACTCCCAAACGCAGTATCAAAGATGAAAAGACTTATGATAGATGAAAGAACCTAAATTGTATAACACCTTTGTAGTATTAAATGGGATAATATTTGTATTAGCACTATTCCCTGGTGTAGGCCCACAAAATCTTAACACTATGAGCCACGGGATTAAAAAAAACCATGCTTATACTGTTGCATTAACCTGTTTTATATGTGATGGAGCTCTGATTATTCTCGGTGGAGCTGGCCTAAAACTCTCCAACTCAAATACCGTTATTATTATAATTAATTGTATAGGAATTCTTTTTATTTCCATTTACTTATTTATAAAAATAAAAAGTTTATTCAATGTGCATAAAACATATAAAATCTCCAATGAACATGACACCCTAAAAATATCTATTATGCGAGCTTTATTATTAACTTGGTTAAATCCATTAGTCTTTATTGACACTATTGTAGTAGTTGGCGGAGCTGCCAGCCACTACGTTGATTTAAACTGGTACTTGTTTATGGTAGGGACTATTATTGGTGATTTTATTTGGCAATTTGGCCTAGTATATATATCTGGTAAATTATCACATACGCTAAATCAGATTAAAGTTTGGGTTACTCTCGATATATTTACTGTTTGTATACTGTCTTACGTATTGTACAAAACTATAGTTTTAGTGATGAATTAATATGATTTTTGGTATTGGTCATGATATTGTAGAAAACAATCGCATAGCAGAGTTATTGCATAAATATCAACAGAAATTTATAACTAAAATACTAACCACATCAGAAATCGAATTTTTTAATTTACATAAAAATAAAGTTAACTATATCGCAAAACGATTTGCGGCCAAAGAAGCCTTGGCAAAAGCCTGTGGCACAGGTTTACGTTGCCCAATTCTTCTTCAAAATATGTCAGTACTTAATGATAATCTTGGAAAACCATACTTTAAATTCTCAACTGAACTACAACAATGGCTCAATGAACAAAAAATACAAAAGTGTCACCTAAGTCTCACGGATGAAATAAATACATCTAGTGCATTTGTTATATTAGAAAAGCTTACCTGACTTCAAATGAAGCAAATAAAACATGTCCTGTGATTTAAAATAACTCTGAGTGACTACCCAATGCGAGCAAAACAATACTCTCGTTTTCTATTTTATAATAAACTAACAAATCATCTGGTCTAATATGTAATTCCTGTACATTAGTATATGGAAGTGTAATTATTGACGCCTAGATATAAAATACTGTATAATAAGGTATTGAATTTTTATAGACGTCAATTATGCAAAAACAATATCGTATAATATTTGAAAGTTTTGATTCAAAAAAT
>CAITEL010000114.1 GCA_903891375.1 uncultured Neisseriaceae bacterium | reverse complement strand
TCATATAACCTAAAAGCTGGAAGATTAAATAAATTATGTTTTGGTAATGACGTTCTTTACTTACCTTAATATCATAATCTAAATTTAAAAATATTTGTTTTAAATTGTATATAACCTCATCTAAATCATTTGATTTTAAAGCTTTTACTATTTTAAATAAATATCCTGTATTTGCATCAGAGTGTTTAGTAAAACCATTAAGTAAACTTTCTTTAAACGATTTGTTTATCTCACGATTAGGGTAAGTCAAGGTATATGCCTCTATATTTGCATCATAATCTTTTATAGTTAAATACCCAGTTTGGAATAAAATCGCCGTTAAGCGTAGATTATCAATCTCAAAACTATCAAAATCACTCTGCCGTACTTGACTACCATCAAATTGTTCAATATCTAAATCAGCTTCTTTTTTAATTAATTTAATTAAAAAAGTTGGGCTACCTGTTACAAACCAATAGTTAGAAAACTCCTGCTTGTCCAACAATTCTGAAGTTGAAAACGGATTATATACTGATGTCGCATTTCTGCAAAAACTAAAGCCATTATACCAATTTTTTATCATTGCTAAACAAGTTATATAATCCATCCCCTGCGAATTAGCTAAACGTTCAATATGCGGTTTGTAGGTTTTGATTAATTCTTCTTCAGTAATCCCACACACCGCATCATATTGCTTAGTCATTGATATGTCGTTTAGATTATTTAAACCGCTAAATACTCCTACTTTAGTAAATTTAGACACACCAGTTAAAAATATAAACCAGATATATTCATCTAACCCCTTCATTACACCATAAAATCCTTTTAGTATATCTCGTTTCTTTTCCGCAGCTTCTATATCATCTATTACATCTAATATTGGTTTATCGTATTCATCAATTAATATCACCACATGTTTTTTATATTTGCGTGATAATTGTATAATTAAATTTCTAAATGTTAAATCATAGTTTTCATGACTAAACTCTATTAAATTATCTACCCCATAAGTTATTGCAACATCCCTTAATATACCCAATATAAAAGCAATTAAATCAGAATCTTTAGCTGTGTTAAAATCCAAACGTATTACAGGATAAACCTCCCACTTATATGGACTATTATATATCCATTGTTCTTTGAATAACTCTTTATTACCTTTAAATACCTCATTTAAGGTAGATAATAAAGTGCTTTTACCAAAGCGTCTCGGACGTGACAAGAAGTATTTGCTGGGTTTACGTGCCATCTCGTATACATACTTAGTTTTATCCACATAAGTAAAATTACCTGTGAGTAGCTTCGTTATGTCAGACTCGCCAATTGGCAGATCCTTTAATTGTAGTTGCATGGATTGTTACCTATTTTATTTATTGGTTTGTTACATACAGTATTTTACCATATGATTAGCTTTATCAATAATAGTAATGTAATAATCGCAATAAAATAACTGATGTAATTAATGATTGATAATTTGTTCTAGGCGACTGAATACTTGACTTTTGGACATTTTAGTTATTTTCTGATAAAATTCGATTTCAAATCCATTTGAATTGGTTATGTTTTTAACCATTTCTTGCATATAGAACCACAAACCCACAGGTACTTTTACGTCATCAAGAGCCCTACGGTCTTTATGATTAGATTCAGCATTTTAAAAGGTATAACCAATTATTACAATTTAAGTTTTTTAAATAAACGCTCTGGAACAGATTTTATAATAAGCATTATATAACGCCAGAAAAATGGAGTGTACAAAGTATTCTTTTTTTTCTTAACTGCATTTACAATATCTTGTGCAACTTTCTCAGGTGTAGCCCACAAGATGCCTTTTTTAAATGACGCTGTCATCTTTGTATCAACAAACCCAGGTAATACAGTTAACACATGAATATTATCTTTAAATAATCGACTCCTTAACCCAGATAAATATGTATTTATCATACCTTTTGCTGTACCATAATTATAATTACTTTGTCGCCCCCTATCTCCAGCTACAGAACTAATTACTGCAATAGTACCATATTTTTGTGCAAGCATTACATTTGCAAAGTAATGACAAATTTGAATCACACTTAATCCATTCACCAATAAACTATTGTACTCATCGTCCCAATTTTTTTGACATAACTCTTGATGTGGTAGATTACCATGAGCTACTAGTAACAAATCAATACTCGGCATAATCTTTTTTACTTGATTAATTATTTCTGGCATATTAACTATGGTAGAAGCATCATAATATAATGTATTTACTTGAATATTTTGATATTTAACTCGCAAATTTTGTGCATCAAGTTGTAAACACTCTAAATTACGCGCTAATAATACCAAATTATAACCATTTTGAGCTAAAATATCTGCTACTTTTAAAGCAATTGTAGAACTTGCGCCAAATATTACTGCATTTTTCATAATTAATAAAACCCTTGTATATTTTTTCTTTTTTGATGAATTATAGTTAAAATTTCAATCAAATTATTGCGTACACGATAAACAATAATATATGGAAAAGTTTGCAACACAAACTCTCTCACTCCAATAATTTTACCTTCACGACCAATACCTGACATTTGTGCTATTTTATTAACACTATGAATAATTAATTTAGATAAGTCATTGGCTACTTTTTTACTTATATTTCCATAATATTCTAATTCTTTCTCAATATTGCCTAATGATCGCTTAGTCCATATTATATCCTTTACAACTATAGCCATTTATTGAAAACCTTATTTATATCATCAGTGCTTGCAAATATTCCTTCATTTGCCTCATTAATACCAGCCTCAATTTCAGATAATTGCCACTCTTCAAGTTCAATACCATCTTCTATCCAGTGCTGCAAGAGATCTGCTCGAGAACGCTTGGTATGTTTCACTAATTTATCTAGCTTATTCTTTAAATCATCAGGGATCCTTAAGGATATTACATTTGTATGAACTGACATGTTATCTCACCTATTTAACTTTTATTTTCATAGTGATTATAGCATAACCAGTTAATACTGTATACAAAATATTTTTTGTATACAGTATTTTATTAATTGCATACTCTTCGCCATAAGTTTGAACTAAATTGTGGATCCTTATACTTTAAGAACTCATTTATACGTGGATACCCTGCCAAAAACATCTCTCTATTCATACGTGCATCTTTTGCCATGTATAATGCACCACCTGCATCATGTAGCATGTTATCTAATTTAGTAAACAATTCTAAAGTTTTATCACCAGCATTGGGAAAATCAAGCGCTAATGTAACACCACGACGAGGAAAAGATAATACCCCACCTGATACCTTATCACCAAATGTTTTTAGTACTGCTAAAAATGAACCTAAACCTGACTGTTTGATTTCACGTAACATGGCTAAAATACAATCATATGCATTATCCATTGGCACTACACACTGATACTGGTAAAACCCACTCTTTCCATAAATTCTATTCCATTTATACAAGCTATCTAATGGATAAAAGAATGGTTCATAATGTTCGATATTATTTTTTAATGATTTATTATAATATAAAAAGTTAAAAGCCTTTAAACTTAATGAATTTACCAAAGAAAATGGCGGATCAAATGGAAATGTTTTACTTTTATGTTTATGTTTATGTTT
>CAITEL010000113.1 GCA_903891375.1 uncultured Neisseriaceae bacterium | reverse complement strand
TATTTAAAATTGTCGCAGTAATTTCAGATAGAGAGTGCGATGCTTTGAATTATAGTAAAATTAATGGAATAGATAGTTACTGTATTAATTATAAAACAGAAATGCCACTTGAATTACAATTATTACTTGAAAAATATAATGTTGATGTTATTATTACTAACTGGTTTAAAATAATAGACACTACAACAGTTTTAAAATATAAAAATAGGATGATTAATTTACATTACTCATTATTACCTTCTTTTGGTGGTTTAATAGGTGATAAACCTATAAAAAAAGCATTAGAAAAAAAATGTAAATTTATTGGAACAACAGTTCATTTGGTTGATGAGTTTTTGGATAACGGTGTGATTTTAGGGCAAACAATTTTAGATATAGAGAATGTTTTAGATTTTAATATGATTATGAATAAAATTTTTAGAGACGGGGCCATAAATTTATTAAATTGCATATTTATTTTGTTTAATCATAATATAAATAATAATAGCAATAATGATTTGGAGGTTGCCATTTCACCAAAATTACAATTTGATACATCACAACTAAATAATGAGTTTTGGTTAAAGTTGAAATAGAAAAAATGCATAAATGTGCTATTTTACAATCAAATTATATACCGTGGAAGGGGGTATTTGATATGATTAATCTAGTTGATACATTTGTGTTTTTAGATGATGTTGATTATACAAAAAGGGATTGGCGTACGCGTAATCAAATTAAAACGTCTAATGGGCTAGTGTTGCTAACTATTCCTGTTGTGAAAGCTACACGTGGTACAAAAATTTATGAAATTACAATTGCTAATAATGATAATTGGCAAATAAAACATTATACAAGTATTTATAATTCGTATAAAAAAGCCACATATTTTAAAACATATGCATGGGTATTAGAAAAGATCTACTTAGAACAAGTATGGGTAAACTTATCAGAATTTAATACATATGTAACTAAGCTATTGTGTGAAGTGTTAGATATAAAAACTAAGTTCATAAATTCAGTGGATTTAAAAACTGATGGACAAAAAGATGATAAATTAATTGATATCTGTACATGTATTGGTGCAAATTCATATTTATCTGGGCCATCAGCTAAGAATTATATTGTACCAGAGAAATTTGTAGATGCTGGTATTCAATTAGAGTATATGAGTTATGATTATCCAGAATATAGGCAGTTATATGGAGAATTTTGTCATTTTGTAACCGTATTAGATGTTGTTTTTAATTGTGGTGCTGATGCTGGTAGTTATATTTTCTCAAATAATTGGAGTATCCAATGAACAGTGAACAATTTCAAGAAATAAAATTGGTAGAAAATACCCATTTTTGGTATAAGGCGCGTAGAGAGATTATTGAAGAGGGATTAAAAAGTCATAAATTACTTGAAGATAATTTATCAGTTCTTGAGATTGGTTCTGCTAACGGAACTAATATTGAATATTTTAAAAAATATTATAATAAGATTAAAGGTTCAGAGATTAATGAAGAAGCTTTAAATATTGCTAAACATAAAAATCCAGAAATTCAATTTGTACAAGGTGCATTACCATTTAATATTGGTTTTGGAGACGAACAATTTGATGTAATTTTTTTATTTGATGTATTGGAGCATGTTGAAGATGATACCGCAGCATTGAATGAAATTTATAAACGATTAAAACTTAATGGCACGGTGGTCTTAACTGTTCCAGCATATCAATTCCTATTTGGTGCATTTGATAAATTGAGTTACCATTTTCGTAGATATAATAATAAAACATTATCTAAAAAACTTGAAAATGCAAATTTTAAAATATTGATGAATTCATATTTTAATTTTTGGTTATTTCCTGTAATATTAATTTTACGTTTAATGGAAAAGATTAGTAAACCAAATAAACCAAAAGGTTCAAAGTTAATGAATCCAGTTATAAATATGTTATTTTATAAGATTATGAAAAGTGAAAAGTTATTTTTATCTAAAAAGATAAGGCTCCCATTGGGTTCTTCTATAATTACGCTTGCGAATAAAGAGTAGAGGTATATGATTTCTTTTAATGAAGCGCCGTTTATTGGTACAGAGCTTACGTATATAAAACAAGCTGTTGATAATAAAAAAATTTGTGGAGATGGCGAATTTACTTATAAATGTAATCAATGGTTTGAGACTAAATTTAATATTCAAAAGGTTCTTTTAACAACGTCTTGCACTCATGCTTTAGAAATGTGCGCCATTTTGGCGAATATTAATGCTGGTGATGAGATAATTGCACCATCGTTTACTTTTGTTTCAACGGTTAATGCTTTTGTATTGCGAGGAGCAAGAGTTAAGTTTGTGGATATTCGTCCTGATACAATGAATATTGATGAAAATTTAATTGAGGAGGCAATTACTACTAAAACTAAAGCGATAGTTGTTGTTCATTATGCTGGAGTTTCTTGTGAAATGGACACTATTATGGAAATTGCCAAAAAATATAATATATTAATAGTTGAGGATGCTGCGCAAGGGGTAATGTCTAAATATAAAGGACGCTATTTAGGAGCAATTGGGGATATTGGGGCATTTAGCTTTCATGAAACTAAAAATTTTTCCATGGGTGAGGGTGGTGCATTACTAATTAATAAAAACGAATATATTGAAAGAGCTGAGATTATTCGGGAAAAGGGAACAGATAGGAGTAAATTTTTTCGTGGACAAATTGACAAATATTCATGGTGTGATATTGGTTCTAGTTATTTACCTAGTGATATAAATTCGGCATATTTATGGGCGCAGCTTGAGGTGGCCAGTGATATTAATAATAAACGCATACAATTATGGAACATGTATTATACAGGTTTAATCGAATTATCGCAAAATGTTGATATTGAACTTCCATTTTTACCTGAATATTGTGAACATAATGGGCACATGTTTTATATAAAGTGTGCTAATTTGGAAACTCGTTGTCAATTAATTAAGTATTTGTATAAGCATGGTATTCATGCTGTATTTCATTATGTTCCATTACATTCCTCGATAGCTGGATTAAAATACGGTGAATTTATTAATAAGGATAGATTTACTACTCGTGAAAGTGAAAGATTACTTAGGTTACCATTGTATTATTCTTTAGAGACTGCGCAGGTGGAATATATAATTAAAACTATATACAAATTTTACTCAGAATAAAATTAATAAATTCTTATGAAACTAGTTTTTTTCCATAATGCTCCATTTTTTTTATCTAAGCAACGTCATTTATTTGAGGCTTGTTATAAATTGGGTCATGAGATACATTTAATT
>CAITEL010000112.1 GCA_903891375.1 uncultured Neisseriaceae bacterium | reverse complement strand
TATCCCAAAATGATTTTAGTTTGGATGGCACCCAAAATGGTAGTAGTTTTTTAGGTGCTAAATTAAGTGATGTGTTAAATAGTAAATCGATATTAGTAATTGGTAGCCTTATACGAGAAGAGCATCCATTATTGGCATCTAAAATTCGCAAAGCTGTCAAAAATGGGATGGAACTAAATGTTATTAATACAATTAGAGAAGATTTACTGTGTGATGTTAGCAATCAATTAACTTGTGATCCACGTGAATTTAGCTACCTATTAGCACAACTAGTAAAAGGTACGGGAACTAACGATAATAATATACTGGATTTATCGCAAGTAGAGATAACTGAACCAGCAAAGAAAATAATTGAGAGTATTAAAAATAATGCTTTTATAATATTGGGTGATATAGCTAGGATGCAATCAAACTACTCAGAATTAGTGAGATTAAGCCAACAGTTAGCAAAAAATATAAATGGTAAGTTTGGTCATCTTGTGGCTAAAGCTAATGAAGTTGGTGCTGATGTTATTGGTTTTGTTCCATATAAAACTACATTTAACCAAAAAATACAAATTACTGGTAAAAACGTAAAACAGATGCTTGAAGAACCAAGACGTGCGTATGTACTGTTAAATACAGAATTAGAATGTGACGCATATGATTCAAAATTAGCCTTAAATGCGCTAACACGAGCGCAAACAGTAGTTGTGATGAGTCCATATATAAACGAGCATATGCTATCGTACGCAGATGTTATACTGCCAATAACACCGTTTACTGAAACAGCTGGTTCATTTGTTAACTTAGAGGGAACTTGGCAGAAATTTAATGGTGTTACTCGTCCACTGGGTGATTCTAAACCAGGGTGGAAGGTGTTGAGAGTCTTAGCTAATAACTTGAATGTGGAAGGTTTTGAACACAATAGTATTGAAGAGGTGCGTTTGGAAATAAGAAATTTAGAAAATACAGCAATGTATTTAAACAATGAAGTTTGTCATGCAAATATTAAGATTTCTAAGCCAGATTTAAGTGCATTAATACGTATTGGTATACAAAACATGTATTACGTGGATAGTATTACACGTAGGGCGCAATCATTACAAGAAACTAAATTAGCTAATTTGCCATCTCTTATGATTTCGCAAGAGCTTGCAAATAAAATTAGAATTGACGATTTAAGTAATTCACAAGTGAAGCAACAGGGCTATGTGCGTAAATTTAATGTGGTAATTACAGATAAATTACCAAACACAGTTGTTATGTTGGCAGTTAATAATGATACATGTGGTTTTAGTGGTCGGTTTGATTCAATTGAAATTAATGCATGATAACTCATTGTTTTTGAATTCAATTAATATAGATTTTATGGTGTAAATAAAAAAATGGAAACTTTACAACACGTTTTAGGTAATGCTTGGGGTTATTTTATTTGGAAGTTATTAATGGCAATTGCTATTGTTCTACCAATAACAATATTTGTTGCTTATGTTACTTTTGCTGAACGAAAACTTTTGGGCTATATGCATGCTCGTTTAGGGGCCAATCGGGTTGGACCAAAAGGATTATTGCAACCTTTTGCAGATTTATTTAAATTTGTGTTTAAAGAACTTATCATGCCGACCAAAGCAAGTGGTGGCATATTTAGTTTTGCACCAGTATTACTGTTAATTTGTGCTATTTTGGTTTGGGCGGTAGTACCTTTTTCTCCAGAGTTAGTGTTTACTCATGTTAATGCCGCTGTTTTATATATCTTGGCCATTTCATCACTTGGAGTGTACGGGATTGTATTAGCTGGTTGGTCAGGTAATTCTAAATATTCATTTTTAGGTGGGGTACGTGCTACAGCGCAAATGATATCATACGAATTAGCTATGGGATTTGCTATTGTGGGTGTACTTATGGTGTCAGGCACCTTAGATTTAAATGGAATAGTAAACGGACAGGCACAAGGAATGATGGGCGGGAGTATTTTGTCTTGGAATTGGATACCTTTGTTCCCAATGTTTCTAGTGTATTTGATTTCTGGGGTTGCGGAGACAAATCGAGCGCCATTTGACGTATGTGAAGGTGAATCGGAGATTGTAGCAGGTTTCTTTGTTGAATATTCTGGGACTAAATTTGCATTATTTATGTTGGCTGAATATTTAAACATGGTATTAATTTCTGCTTTAGCCTCGTTAATGTTTTTAGGCGGATGGTTGTCACCGTTTCCTGTATCATGGGGATTGATTGGTAGTGCGGGATTTATTTGGTTATTTATTAAAGTATGTATTTTGTTGTTTGGCTTTATTTGGTACCGTGCTACGTTCCCACGTTATAGATACGACCAAATCATGCGTTTAGGTTGGAAAGTTTTTTTACCAATTACATTAATTTGGATTTTTGTTGTTGGGGCATGGATTGTGTCGCCATTAAACATTTGGCATTGAAACACCCTGCAAACAGTGGTTAAATTTTATAAAACATAAATGAGATAAAAGATGATTAAGAGATTTTTAAAAACATATTTATTACTTGAGTTATTCAAAGGGATGAGTGTTACTTGGCGTGTATTATTTACTCGTAAGGTAACGGTACAATACCCTGAAGAGAAAACACCTCTTTCGCCAAGATTTCGGGCATTACATGCTTTAAGACGTTATCCAAATGGTGAGGAGCGCTGTATTGGTTGTAAACTATGCGAGGCAGTGTGCCCAGCTTTAGCTATAACTATTGATGTACATGAACGTGAAGATAAAACCAGACGTACTACACGGTATGATATAGATTTAACGAAATGTATTTTTTGTGGATTTTGTGAAGAGGCGTGTCCAGTTGATGCAATAGTAGAGACATCAATCCATGAATATCATGGAGAAGAGCGTGGAGATTTATTTTATACTAAAGAAATGCTGTTAGCTATTGGGGATAAATATGAATCGGTCATTGCAAAAAATAGAGATTCTGATAAGAAATATAGGTAGATTGGAGAAGTTATGCTAACCACAGTGTTATTTTATGTTTTTGCGATAATTTTAGTGTTTTCTGCGTTAAAGGTTGTTACATCAAAAAATCCAATAAGCTCAGTTTTATTTTTAGTTTTAGCTTTTGTAACATCTGCTTGTTTGTGGTTGATGTTAAATGTTGAGTTTTTAGCGTTAGTGCTTATTGTTGTGTATGTTGGCGCAGTAATGGTGTTATTTTTATTTGTAGTTATGATGTTAGATATTGATGTTGAAACTATGCGTAAAGGGTTTTGGAAACATTTACCTTTAGCGATTTTGCTTGGTATTATTGTTCTGGTTGAGATGGTTTTAGTTATACTCAATAAACCAATGGTTATTACTGGCTCACCTGAAGTGGTGAGTAATAACATTAGTAATGCAAATCAACTAGGTTGGGTATTGTATACACAATATTCTTATCCAGTTGAGTTGGCATCAATGATACTATTACTTGGGTTAGTTGCTGCGGTTGCCATAACTTTACGTAAAACTGATAAAAATGCGAAGTATCAAGATATTAGAAAACAAGTTTCAGTAAAAGCGAGTGATAGGTTTGAAATGATAAACATGCCAGCAGAGGTGGAGGTTGATAATTTAGAGCCTCAAAATAAGGAGGAAGTGAAATGATCGGAATGACACATTTTTTAATATTGTCAGCAATATTATTTGCTATAGCAGTTATGGGTATATTTTTAAATCGAAAAAACATAATTGTGGTGTTAATGTCAATTGAGTTAATGTTGTTAGCGGTAAACTTTAATTTTATAACTTTTTCAAGTTTTTTGCATAATATTGCTGGGCAAATATTTGTATTTTTTACTTTGACTGTTGCTGCCGCAGAATCAGCGATTGGTTTGGCAATATTAATTATTCTTTTTCGTAATTTACGCTCCATCAATGTTCAAGATATGGATAAACTACAAGGTTAATTTTAGGGACGGATAAAATGGTAGGAACCTCTTTGTACTTAACGATAATATTAGCACCGCTTATTGCCTCTGTTATAGTTGGCATTTTCGGGGTTAAGCTTGGTAAAAAACCTAGTCACACACTTACAATATTGGGAGTGTTGATTTCTACGGTATGTTCATATATTGTGCTTTATCAAGTACAGCTTGAGCATATTACATATAATGGGCCACTATATACTTGGTTAACTGTTGGTAGTCAGACATTTTCTGTGGGCATATTAATTGATACTTTAACCTCAATAATGTTGGTAGTAGTAACTAGTGTATCACTTATGGTGCATATTTATACAATAGGCTATATGGCAGAAGAAGATGGTTACGAAAGATTCTTTAGTTACATTTCGTTATTTACGTTTATGATGATTATCCTTGTGATGTCTAACAACTTTATGCAACTTTTCTTTGGCTGGGAAGGTGTTGGATTGGTATCATATTTGTTGATTGGGTTTTATTATAAACGTGAATCGGCTATCTTTGCCAATTTAAAAGCATTTTTGATTAATAGAATTGGTGATTTAGGTTTTTTACTTGGTATCGGGTTAGTATTTGCATATTGTGGCTCACTTAATTATGTTGATGTATTTGCTAAGGTATCAAGTTTAACTCAAGTTATGTTACCATGTACTGATTGGAACATAATTACAGTTATGTGTATTTTATTGTTTATTGGTGCGATGGGTAAATCAGCACAGTTTCCATTACATGTATGGTTACCTGATTCGATGGAAGGTCCAACACCAATCTCTGCATTAATTCATGCGGCAACAATGGTTACCGCTGGTATATTTATGGTAGCACGATTATCGCCAATGTTTAATTTATCCGAGACGGCGTTATCTGTTATTATTTATGCAGGTGGGATTAATTGTTTCTTCTTAGGGATTCTTGGGATTATTCAAACGGATATCAAACGAGTTGTTGCGTACTCCACACTTTCTCAGTTAGGTTATATGGCGGTGGCATTAGGTTGCGGTTCGTATTCGGTTGCGAT
This sequence comes from uncultured Neisseriaceae bacterium, assembly GCA_903891375.1. GTDB lineage: Bacteria > Pseudomonadota > Gammaproteobacteria > Burkholderiales > UBA11063 > Aquella. The sequence continues at coordinate 10,013 of CAITEL010000112.1, read as the reverse complement.
ATTCCATCTTATGACTCATGCATTCTTTAAAGGATTACTATTCTTAGCTGCTGGTTCTGTTATTTTAGCGATGCATCACGAACAAGACATGCGTAAAATGGGTGGACTTGCTAAATATATGCCAATCACATACATTACAATGTTACTTGGCAGTTTAGCCTTAGCTGGGATTCCGCCATTTGCTGGTTTCTTTTCCAAAGATATGATTATTACCTCGGCGGTGGTGGCTTATCAACACGGTTTACCAGGTGGTGCATTTGCAGTATTTACGGTTTATGCTTCAGTTTTTGTTACTGCATTATATAGTTTTAGGTTAATTTTTATGACCTTTCATGGTAAAGAGCGTTTTAGGGATATACACGACGACCATTCCCATCATGGGCATGATGAACATCATGGTGGGCACACTAACCCAAAAGAATCGCCGTTTGTAGTGACATTACCATTGATATTAATGGCGATTCCATCTGTTATAATTGGTTGGCTAGGGCTGAAGTTATTTGTTGGTGGAGCTATTTTAGATGGAAGTGTATTTAATATTTCATGGATTACACAACGTTTTGCAGAAGAAACTATTACCCCAATAAATATGATTATTGATAGTTTTAAAGAACCACCAGTTTATCTTGCCTTGGCAGGTATCATTGTTGCATTTGTATTCCATAAAGTTGATGGTTTATCGCAAAAGTTTGTTAACATCATAAAACCAGTATATAATTTATTAGATAAAAAATACTATATGGATGACCTGTATATTAAGCTATTTGCACCATTTGGACGTGGTATTGGGAAATTCTTATGGACAATTGGTGATATGGTAATTATTGATGGTTTAATTGTAAATGGTTCAGCAAAAGTTGTTGAGTGGTACTCTAGGGTATTTAGAAAATTACAAAGTGGATACGTAAATAGTTATGCTACTTTTATGGTCCTAGGAGTTATTATTTTGTTAACTTTCTGTACCAGTTTGATATTTAGTTAAGGGATAGGGCATGATGCATTATTTATTAAGTTTAACTGTATGGACTCCGATTATAGCAGGTGTAGTGGTTCTTTTTGCAGGTAAAAATGATTCGTTAGCACGATTAATTTCATTAATTGGGGCATTGATTGCCACAGTATTATCTTTAATCGTATTCATTATATTTGATGCGAGTATTTCTGGCTTGCAGTTTGTAGAGAATATTCCGTGGATAACTAGTCTTCACATTAATTATGCTGTTGGTGTTGATGGAATATCTATGCCATTCGTATTTCTAAATAATTTTATTACCTTATTAGTGATTATTGCTGGATTTAAGGTTATAAAGTTTAAAGTGGCATTGTATAACAGTATGTTTTTATTGATGACTGGATTTATTTCTGGTGCATTTTGTGCAACTGACGCAATTTTATTTTATGTATTCTTTGAAGCAATGTTAATCCCAATGTATTTAATCATAGGTGTTTGGGGTAGTTCGAATCGAGTATATGCCGCAATTAAGTTTTTCTTATATACATTGCTTGGTTCTTTGTTAATGCTAATTGCCTTAATTTATCTATATAATGTAAGTGGTAAAACGTTTAATATTTTTGCTTATTATCATACTCAACTAGCGATGGTGCCACAAATTCTTATATTTATTGCATTTTTCTTTTCGTTTGCAGTGAAAGTTCCGATGTGGCCTGTGCATACATGGTTACCTGATGCGCATCCTGAAGCGCCAACAGGTGGTTCAATGGTATTGGCTGCGATTACCTTAAAAATAGGTGGGTATGGCTTCTTCCGTTTTATTTTGCCGATTGTACCTGATGCGTCTAGAACATTATCAGGATTAATGATTACATTATCGTTAATTGCTATTGTTTATATTGGCTTAGTTGCAATTGTACAAAAAGATATGAAAAAATTAGTTGCTTATTCTTCAATATCGCATATGGGTTTTGTAACTTTAGGTTGTTTCATGTTTGTGGGTAATAGCTTAAACACATGGGCGATGCAAGGTGCAGTTGTACAAATGATTTCACATGGTTTTGTATCAGCTGCAATGTTTATGTGTATTGGTGTTATGTATGATAGAGTGCATTCAAGAAATGTTGCCGATTATGGTGGTGTTGCGAGTAAAATGCCAATTTTTGCTACTTTCTATATGTTATTTGCCATGGCAAATTCTGGTTTACCTGGTACATCTGGTTTTGTTGGTGAGTTTATGGTTATTTTGGGTGCTGTACAAGTTAATTTAATGTATGCATTTCTTGCGGGTTTAACTTTAATTTTAGGTGCTGGTTATACTTTATGGATGTATAAGCGGACTATATTTGGTGAAATAAACAATAAACATGTTGATGAGATGTCTGATGTGAATTCGCATGAGTTTATTGTGTTGTTTTTACTTGCTGTGTCGGTATTGGTTATGGGGATATATCCAGAGTTATTTATTGCGAAAATGCAACTTGGGGTAAAAGACGTAATTGCACTAGCTATGCAATCTAAACTTTAATTTAAAATAAGGTAATAATACATGAATATGAATATAATACCAGCTTTGCCGGAAATACTTATGGCAGCAATGATAGTGCTGATATTATTAGTAGATGCTTTTGTTGGTGAAGATAAAAAATCGATTAATACGGGGATAACTTTAATTGCTTTAATCTCTGTGTATATAGTGCAAGTGTTGGTCTACAATCCACATACACAACTTGCCTTCAATAATATGTTTATTTTAGATTCATTGGCTCAGGGAATGAAACTAGTAACCTATATAGTAAGTTTTATTGTGGTACTTTATATAAAGCAGTATATTACAGATAAAAAATTACAAAAAGGTGAATTCTACGCAATTTTTCTATTTGTAATACTCGGTATTATGGTTATGATCTCTGCAGATAACATGTTGATATTGTACGTTGGTTTAGAATTATTATCATTAGCTTTATATGCATTAGTGGCATTAAACCGTGATAATATAAAATCAACTGAAGCGGCAATGAAGTTTTTTATTTTAGGTGCGCTAGGTTCTGGCTTGTTGTTATTTGGAATTTCATTTATATATGGGGCAACTGGTGGTCAATTACAGTTAGAAGAAGTAATTAAATACACGTATCAGAGTGATGTACCAAACAATGCCTTATTAGTTTTTGGCTTAGTATTTGTTGTTGCTGGTTTAGTATTTAAACTTGGTTTAGTTCCGTTTCATATGTGGATTCCTGATGTTTACGAAGGCTCATCCTTGGCAACAACTACTATAATTGGAACGGTTACAAAAATAGCAGGTGTGGTATTTGTAATTCGTTTTCTAATAAATGGTTTAGTGTTATTGAGTCCTCAGTGGTCATTAATGCTTGCGCTCTTGGGGGTATTATCCTTATTTATCGGAAACATAGTAGCAATTGCACAAACAAATATTAAACGGATGCTGGGGTATTCTACTATAGCGCATATGGGATTTGTTGCTTTTGGTCTTATGACGGTTTCTGTTGATGGAATATCTTCAACATTATTTTATACGATAATTTATGTTTTAACATCATTAGCAGGTTTTGGTGCGTTAACTATGTTGTCTCGTGGTAGTTATGAATGTGAGAGTATTGATGATCTTAAAGGTTTGAGTAAGACGCATCCTATTTATGCTGGAATAATATTACTGGTAATGTTTTCATTAGCTGGAATTCCACCCTTAGCTGGATTTTATGCTAAATTTAAGATTTTAGAAGCATTAATTGCCGTAGGTTATATAAAACTGGCAACATATACTGTAATTATGTCGTTTATTGGTGCATTTTACTATTTACGTATTGTTAAAGTGATGTATTTTGATGAAAATACGATTGATTTACGTTTGGCAGATGTGAATATTGTATCACGGTCGGTACTAATGCTAAATGCACTAACATTATTAGTTTTAGGAATTGTCCCTAGTGGAGTTATGGCGTTTTGTTTAAAACTTATTTCAGGATAATGCATTAGTTAAGTTAGATGTATCTTATGGGAACGATAAATTCATATGAGTCTGATTTTTACGCATGAAGCTATTAAAACTAAGATTCTTAATAACTTTAATATAATATATGAAAGTTTTTGTAAGTACAATAAATTAAGTAATGAAAATTTTAACTTGGATAAATTTAAGAATAAATTGTCTGAATTTAGTAACTCATTTACAGAATGGCGATATATAGAAAATATTGACTCAATTTTTAAGAAGCCAGCTCCAGATGATTCAATTAATTTTTTATTAAATTTATGTCTTGCAATGAATAACGTTGCTAGAGACTATGTGCTAGATTTAAGCTGATACCTAGTGCTGGTGGTATTCGTTCGCACAGATTATCCGTGAGCGTTGGAGGTGTTATATAACAATAAAACAAGATTAAATTATGAAAACAAACACATTTAAATGTTTTGGTAGTAAAAGAAATACGGGTAATCTAGCTACTATCATTAGTGGAGCAGAAAATCTAAGTGTAGCTGAAAGGTTGCAATTAACCCAAGAAAAGCAATATCATGCTAGCGTATTTTTAAATCCAATCAACGATACAGTGATTTCATTAGATTTTTACTATCCACATATGCGTAGCCCATTATGTTTACACGCAACACTAGCTGTTGCATATCAGTACTTTAACGAACACACAGATGTTTCTCAATTAACATTAATCACCCCAAGTAAACAAAAAATCACAGCCACACAACCAGACAATAATATTTGGTTACAATTGGATCCAAAACCATTTCCAGAGGTTATTGTTGATAATGCGATAATACAATTATTTATAAATAATACCCAAACTAATCCAATTCAGATTCTTAGTTATTTTATCAACTCAGTTGGTAGTCCCAAATTATTCGTTGAAGTAGAAAATGTCAATATTCTGAGCAGTTTAGATCCTAATTTATCGTTAATACATGAGTGGAGTCAAGCAAATAAAATCAGCGGGTGTTATGTTTATGCTAAAATAGATAATGTAAACATATATGGGCGCAACTTTAATCATGTTGATGCTAGATTAGAAGATGGAGCAACAGGTGTTGCGGCTGCTGCAATTACGCATTCATTACAATTAGACTTAACTGTTCATCAAGGCGAGTTTTTAAATAATCCATGTATCATAAATACTAGGTATAGTAAAGATTGTATTTATATTAGTGGACAAGTTGAGGAACTCATCTAAAATAAATAAACTATAGTTGGAGAATAACATGAGTACATTAAGTTATAAATTTGACCCAATGCACACCTCTGTTATGTGGTGTTGTAGCCACTTTGGTTTTTCGTCGCCTAAAGGTCAGTTTACGCAGATAGATGGTGATTTATCGTTTAATGAAGAGATTCCAGAACAGAGTGCTTTAAATGTTGTGATAGATATTAATACTTTATCTACAGGGATTGACAAATTCAATGAGCATTTAAAAAGTAAAGATTTTTTTAATTGTGAGGAATTTCCTGAGGCAAGATTTAAAAGCACTAGAATTACTATGATAGATAATAAAACCGCAAAGGTAGAAGGTGATTTTACGTTACTTGGTGTGACTAAATCACTCGTACTAAATGCATCAATGAATTTAATTGGGGTTAATCCTATGACCAATAAGAAGAGTGTAGGTTTTACTGCTAAAAGTGAATTAAAGCGTTCTGATTTTGGCATGAGTGCATATTTACCAGGTATTGGTGACACAGTAAAGTTAAAAATTGAAGCAGAGGTTTTTGTTGAGTAATTGAATAAGTGCATTATACAATACCCAAGTTTTGTAATATACTCGAACAGATTCACGCATGTCTGAATCTGTTCGAGTATATGTGGTTATTCTACTTTATCGTGGCAGACAACTTCAATATTATTGCCATCAGGGTCTAGCACAAATGCGCCATAGTAATCTGGATGATAATGTGGTCTTAATCCAGGTTTTCCATTATCTTTACCTCCAGCAGCAGTGGCATCTTTATAGAATTGGTCAACTTGAGAACGTCTACCTCTAAAAGCTATATGTAATGGTGGATTTGTAGCTGATTTTGTTGCGGTTGCCTCCGAGATCCAAAAATCTGGTTTTTGGGTGCTAATTTCCCCAATTCCTGCCCAAGCAGTTACATGAACACCTGAGTTAGAGTTTATTACATCTTGTGCGCTAAATTCCATCAATATGCCATATCCGATGGATTTTAGGGCTTGTGCATACCATTTTTTGCTGATTTCAATATTACTTACTATTAATCCAGTATGATCAATCATTTTCGTTCTCCTTTATAAATAAAACCACAAAATATATTCAAATCAAATACAACAGTATATTTATATATAAGCGTATTTTATTGCACTTCCGTGTTAATTAAATGATTACAAATAAGTTTTAATTTCATAACTACTTGCGAGTAAGGCTAACCGAGCGATGACACTGTATGTGTAGAATCTATTTGGTGCGCAACATTCTGGGTGTTTTGTTTTTCCTGGTAGTGCTTCGCATGCATATGTTAGTGGAATAAAGTGTGCTCCCATTGCATTTAAGTTTTCATTTACATCTTTTTTTGGGTGAACTCGATAAAACCCACCAATAACTGCGGAATCCATCATGTAGATAACTGGCTCTGACACCTGATTATTAATTTTTTCGAATGTATAAACACCTTCTTGTATGATTACGTCGTGTACAGTTTGCCCATCTTTTATTACCGCCATTTTATTTTTAGATTTGCGATTAATTTTTAAAATTTCATCTCCAGATTTAACTGTCATAATCCCCATTCCATATGTGCCGTTATTAGCCTTTACTACTACATATGGGGTATCTGTTATATTATTTTCTGCATATTTGCTTTTAATTTTATTAATGATTGTATCAACTTTTTGTGCTAATATTTCAATACCTTGGTTATTAGCAAAGTCAAGATCTGTTGCAATATCGAAGTAAGCATTAATCAGCCATGGGTCAATGTTAATTACATTAGCAAATTCGTCACAAACTATATCATATTGCGTAAAATAATTAGTTTTTTTACGCATATACCATCCAGCATTTAGCGGAGGGAGGAGGATTTGTTCAATATTTTCTAAAATTGCAGGTTTACCATTAGAGAGATCATTATTGAGTAATATAGTACATGCATCAAATCCATTTGTTGTTTTAATGCGATTATTTTCACGTATTAATGGGTAATACGTCATGGTTAATTCGTCAGTCACATTTATAGTGGTTGCTTCAGTTATTTCTTCAGATAATGAACCGATGACAGTTTTGATACCAGCTTGCTCTAAAATGAAATTTAAAGTATACACGTTTTTCAAGTATGCTAGATTGCGAGTGTGGTTCTCAGGGATTAAAAGAACTTTTGTAGCATTTGGGCAGTATCGTTCAATTAAGTTGTTAACGGCTTGTACGGCTAGTGGGATAAAGTCAGGATTAATATTATTAAAACCACCAGGGAATAGATTCATATCAACAGGTGTAAGTTTATAACTGCTATTTCTTAAGTCAACTGAGCCATAAAAAGGTGGTTTATTGGTATGCCATTTGCTTCTAAACCAGTGTTCAATTTCATGTTGATGTTGTAAGCAAATTTTTTCTAATTCTAAGAGCGGAACATTTAAAGCGGTTTTTAAATTGGGTATTTTATGCATTTTTTCTCTTTCATCGCGATATAACTATTTATAAAGTTTTAGGTATTAAAAAACAATGAGCATATAGACAATATAAATTGTTGATTATGATGTATATTCAAATAATGTAACTACTTTAGTCACTCCATTAACACTTGCAGCAGCAGATGCAATGGCATTGGCATTGGCTTTTGTGACAATTCCTAATAGATAAACTACGGAATCTGTGGTGACAACTTTGACATTATTGCTACTGACATCTTTTAGGCTTAAGAGTTTGGTTTTTATTTGTGTTGTTGTAAAAGAATCATCTGTGCGTGATGAAAATGATTGCGGTAATCTAACATCTAAATAATTATAGATTCGTTTTACGCCTGGCTGTGTTTTTGCATCAAATGTGGCACTGTCTTTAGCTTTTTTTGTGCTAGCCTGCCCAGATAATAAAACAACACCATTATAACAAGTTACGTAAATATTTGAGTCTGGAAAATCTGCAGAAATATGCGATTGAATTTTAGTTGCAATTGTATTATCATCTACAACTGTTCCCGAGCGTCTCGGATCGGTTGTTACTACTGCTGTAACACCAGCAACAACTGCTACTGTGCTAATTGCAATAATAGCACAACCATTGAGCATCGATATTGATAATAAAGATAGCATTAAGCATTTATTTAATTTAGACATTATTATATTTTGACACTAAAAAGATTAAATTTTGATAACGGTTCAAGTAATTGTTCATAAGTGTTTTGATGGCGCTGTGTATTTATCCCACATAAGCCATCAAAATATGACAATAGAATTAATACCAGTGAGCTATTTAAATAAACGAGGTATAATAACGTCATCAGTATCTTTGGGATCTTTAGATGAGCTTAGTATAGTTTCACCATTAGTCATAACGTGTACGTTAAGATTGTATTGATCATGTCCTGAACCATCAACTTTGTTGCCAAGTTTACCACCTTTTTTGGCAGTGGCGCCTTGGGCTATCGCATAAGGTTTAGTAAATCCAGGGTCTGTTACGCCATACCATTTATTATTTACATAAAATGTCACATAATGAGTGATAAACATTGTTTCATCATTAGTCTGAAAGCATTTGTTTTGTCCAGCAACTATTTCCCCAGAACCAGTCAAAGTTGCACGATCTTTCCATTTATGGGTAATCCCATCATTATTGTAAGAGACTGGGCTATTGCTCCAATTATAATAACACACATTGTAATAATGTTTAGCCCAAGATGCACTAGCTGCAAGCGACATTAGTAGAACAAGCGACTTTTTCACGTTAAAGACTCCTCACTTAACTTAGATAAAATTTAATTAAATATTTCGTACACCAATCGGTTAATAACAACCTGAGTTTAAACTTGATGTAGCTTTTAACCCTTTTGTACTACTAGCTATATGGTTAACATATATAGTAGTAGTAGCATTATTATAATACAATACTCGCCCTTGCGGTAATAAAATTTTTTATAAATGTTTAGCAATTTCCTGTGAGCCTGCAATTCTATTCTGCGTATTGATGTATGTAGAAAATAAATTGTGAGTGTTTGAGTTAGAAAATTAGTTAATTACCATCATTAGAAAATAATTTACCAGTTAAGTCAGAGTGACCTAATAAATATTGTTGCATGTTTAATCTATTTTTACCAGCCTCTTGTAATTCTTTTATAATTAGAGTTGAATTCTCACCACAGACAACCACAATACTGTTCTTAGTACATTGAATTATTGTGCCATACGTTTGATTGCTGGTGTATTTTCCAACTTCAGCTTGCCAAATTTTTATTACTTGACCATTTAATGTGCTGAAGCATCCTGGTACTGGATTAAAACCTCTAATTTTGCGTGATATACTTAATGCATTTTCTTGCCAATTTATTTTAGCTTCAGTTTTATTGATTTTATGCGCATAACTTGTGCCCAAGTTAGGTTGTACGGTAGGGATGATAGTTTTATAATTATATAAATAATTAATAATCATTTGAGAACCTAGTTCAGCTAATTTATCGTGTAGGCTACCAGAAGTTTCGTTATCTTCAATAAGTGTAGATTCTTGCATGAGAATATCTCCAGTATCAAGTCCTTCATTCATCCGAATAAGAGTAATGCCAGACTCGGTTTCTCCTGCAATTATTGCTCGTTGAATTGGGGCAGCTCCACGATATTTAGGTAATAGTGATACATGGATATTTACGCACCCAAATCGAGGTACTTCTAAAAATTCTTTAGGTAAAATTAAGCCATAAGCCACAACCACAATAATATCGGCCATTTTTTCCATTCTTGCTTCAAAAAGTAAAGGCGCTTCAAAAATAATAATCCGGTTCTTTATTTTAAATTGCGTTATGTATCTTTTTATTTCTGCAATTACCAAAGGGTGAAGTATTTTTTCAAGAAGTTTTCTTTTCTTATAATTATTGAATATT
>CAITEL010000111.1 GCA_903891375.1 uncultured Neisseriaceae bacterium | reverse complement strand
TTGTAACGAGCAGCCCCCACCCGGCTGGCGCCTTTTGTTGCAGGTCAGGTGTTGGAACTGCTCCAGGCCGTATTGCGCTTTCTTCATTATCAGCGTTATCTTCTAATTTTTGTATAGAACTCTCATTACTATATACGTATTCATCATTACCCATCCAAGTTGCATTTTGTAACACTGTAATACCTGACGGCATAGATAGTTGTACTTGCGGTATTTGATTAATTATGCTTTGCATAAAGTTTAACCAAATAGGTAACGCAATACTTGTGCCATAGGCGTGAGAACCTAAACTTTTGGGATGGTCATAGCCAACCCATGTAATCGTTACTAAATTAGGGGTGTAACCATTAAACCATACGTCTTTATTATCGGATGTTGTTCCTGTTTTACCTGCAATATCGTTTCTTTTTAGTGTTTGATATGCTTTAGACCCTGTACCATAACGTACCACATCTTGCATAATACTATTCATAATATAGGCATTACGAGGGTCTATCACTGGAGATTCTTTAGAGATGTCAGGAATTTCAGTTTTAGCTAATATTTTACCGCTATTATCGGTAATCGAACTAATAATATATGGGTTAATTAAATAACCGCCATTAGCAAACACCGCATATGCTTCAGCTAGTTGTAATGGTGTTACTTCGTTTGCACCTAATGCAATTGTCAAGTATGGTTGAAATTGTTTTTTATCAAAACCAAATTTTGTTAAATAATCAATTGCATATTCAGGAGTAATTGAGTTTATAATTTTTACTGTTGGTACATTTAAGGATTTGGTTAGGGCGTATCTAAATGAAATAGGGCCTGAGAAATCTTTTTCATCATTTTTAGGACACCAAGGTTGACCATTAGCGCCACCTTTAAAGCATATAGGTGAATCATCAATAATAGTATTAGCACTAAAACCATGCTCAAGGGCTGCAGAGTAAATAAACGGTTTAAATCCAGATCCTGGCTGTCTCATTTGCTGGATCGCATGATTATAGTTGTTTCTGGTAAAATCAAATCCCCCAACTAAGGTTTTAATTGCACCAGTATTTGGGTTTAAGGCTACTATAGTACCTTCTACTTCTGGTAATTGACTGATGGCCCAAGTATTATTGGTAAATCTTACACGAATAACTGCACCACGGTTAATTTCTTTTGTACCGCCCGAACTTAAATATTTAAGCGCAGGTTTTAATTGTTCGCCACTTATGGTAATATTGGAACCATCACGAAGTCGTGCAGTAATACTATCTGATGAGGTATTTATGACTATTGCAGCAACTAAATCACCATAATTAGTTAAATCATCAAAAGCTGAACTTAAAGTATCATTTATCTCAGAATCAGTTAAATTATTAGCTAAATCGATATGAGTTTCAGCACCAAGATACCCACGTCTCATCGTGTACTGTAGTAGCCCATCACGTAATGAAACATACCCAGCTTGCTGCATTTTGCTATTTACGGTAGTATAAACCTTGTATCCTTTAGTGTAAATACTATCCCCGTATTTACTAAACATCATTTGTCTTACCATTTCAGCTACATAACCACCAGCATCTGTTGCATCAGTGAGTGTGCCTTTACTGAGTTTGATGTTTTGATTAATTGCGTCATCGTATTGTTCTTGGGTAATAAATTTAGCCTCAAACATACGCCCTAGTACGTATAGCTCACGTTCTTTCGAACGTTTTTTATTAGCTATTGGGTTATATGCTGATGGCGCTTTAGG